>CAKMZU010000076.1:665-11130 GCA_929200485.1 uncultured Gammaproteobacteria bacterium
CGCCTTGCTGAGACAAAAGCAACTAACGAAAGAAACCAGGATGCGATTTTAAGGCTACTTGATGAATTAGCCGACTTGGCTGATGGTGACTTGACCACTACCGCTACGGTAAGTGAAGACTTTACCGGTGCGATTGCCGACTCGATCAACAACACCATTGACCAATTACGTATTCTTGTATCGCAAATTAACGACACGGCCCTCAAAGTTTCTCACGCGGCGGATCAAACACAAAGCACGGCCCTAACCTTAGCCGATGCATCTGAACATCAGGCTCAGGAAATTGCTGGCGCATCGGCCGCCGTTAATGAGATGGCGGTAACCATTGACCAGGTATCAGCAAATGCTGCTGAATCATCACAGGTTGCGGAGCGTTCGGTAAAAATCGCCAACACAGGTGCGGACGTTGTACAAAGCACAATTCACGGGATGGATACCATTCGTGAGCAGATTCAGGATACATCTAAGCGTATTAAGCGACTGGGTGAATCGTCACAGGAAATCGGTGACATCGTATCCTTGATTAACGACATCGCTGATCAAACCAACATTCTGGCTCTAAACGCTGCAATTCAGGCATCGATGGCGGGTGACGCAGGTCGTGGTTTCGCGGTTGTTGCGGACGAAGTACAGCGACTGGCGGAACGTTCTTCTGCTGCAACAAAACAGATCGAAGCACTGGTTAAAACCATTCAGACCGATACGAACGAAGCCGTTATATCGATGGAACAAACCACTTCTGAGGTAGTACGAGGTGCTCGCCTTGCGCAGGATGGTGGTACCGCACTTGAAGAAATCGAAAGTGTATCGCAAGAATTGGCTGACTTGATTCAAAACATCTCAAACGCTGCTCGCCAACAAGCGGCATCAGCGGGTCATATTTCTAACACGATGAACGTTATTCAAGAAATCACCCAGCAAACCAGCGATGGCACTACTACCACCGCTCGCTCGATTGGTAACTTGACCGGCATGGCAAATGAGCTTAAGAACTCTGTTGCTGGTTTCACATTACCTGAAGAGGTTGAGACTGCTTAAGGCTGTCTCAACGATATCGACCAGGCTCTCTAGATGGCTTTTGCACTCAACAACCTTGAGCTGACAGCGGGTGAATTTGCGGATTGGCAGCAACTACTTGAAGAAAAAACCGGCATTTCTTTTGAAAAACATCGGCTAATTCTTCAAACAGGTCTCAATCAGCGCATGCGAGAAATCGGCTGCCAGGATTACCGTACCTATTTTCGCCGAGTACAAAATGGCAACTCGGGTGCATTAGAGTGGGAATCCCTATTGCGCACGTTAACCATTAAAGAAACACGTTTTTTTCGTGATCCTGATGCTTTCGACACGGTTAAATCCTATTTATTCGATAAATTAACCGAAGGTAAAAGGGATGTCTCCGAAGACACGCCCATTGATATCTGGAGCGTCGCCTGCTCAACGGGCGAAGAGGCTTATTCATTAGCCATGATTGCCAACGACTGTATTGAGGGGCTGAAGTTAGATCGACGTTTTGGTGTAACGGCTACGGATATTTGTATCAGCTCTTTAATGCGAGCAAGAAAAGGCCACTATAACGCTCAAAAAGCCAAGCATATCGAGAGCTCTATGTTGAGTCGGTACTTTAACGCTTCGAGTAATGACGCCTTCACCGTTGGGTCAACATTAAAAGCACGTACCTGTTTTGTGCAAACCAATATTATTGAACCAACACTCTATCCAAAAGGGATGATGGATATTATCTACTGCCAAAACCTCTTGATCTATTTTAAGCCTTGGCGACAACAACAAGTGCTTAATGATCTGGTAAGCCAGCTTAAACCCAACGGCCTATTAGTGCTCGGTTCAGGGGAAGCGACAGGCTGGCAGCATATGCAGATGAAACGCCTCCAAAGCAAGGGCGCCAATGCTTTTATAAAGAGGGTCAGCTAGGATGGTTACACCTATGATTGATAAAAACCCGATAGATAAAAACCCGACAGATAAACGCCGTTACATGGCACTTGATCTTGTCAGCCATGAACTGAATGAAACGCTAAAGCATTGTGTACTTGATCTGAATGACTATCTGACAAATCCAAACGATGTCACTAAGTTACGCTTCAGTATTAACTATATTCATCAGGTTGCGGGCACACTCACTCTGATTGAATACCATGGCGCATCAAAGCTTGCAAAAGAAATCGAAGCTCTGTTAACCCGCTTTATCAATAACGAGCTATCGATTGATGCCAAAATACTCATAGATACCGTAAAATCAGCCATTGCCGTTTTATCTGCACATATGCACACCATGCTTGAAACAGGTGTAGAAGATACGGGGGCGCTATTACTACCGCTGAATCAAATCAGAAAATTGTCTGAAGCAAATGAAGAAGCATTTAGTCTTTCCGATGTTTTCAGCGCTGATATTCCAAGTGAAGAGAGTCCCTCACCTAAAGAGCTTCCCGCAGCTGCAACTGAATTTCAACGCATTGTTAAAAAACTGCGCAGACATTTTCAATTAAGCTTTATCAATATCCTCAAAAATCAGGAGACTGATAAACACTTCCTGATGCTATCTAAGCTAATTGATGCCGTTTATCGATCATGCACAGAAACAGCGAGCGAGCCTTTTTGGTATGCGGCAACTGCCTATGTTGAGTGGTGCAAAGTAGAAAAGCCAGAAATTAGCAACGAACTGAAAAAAGCACTACGCGTTATTGATACAGAATTTAAACGCGTTGAAGATAAAGGCGCACAGGCTTTATCCACGCCTTGCCAACAGTCAACGTTTAACCCTTTATTATATGCCATTGCGGTGACTAACAACCCCACCAGACGAATCAGTGAATTAACCCAAAAATATGACCTACAAAAATCACTTGATACTCAAAAGAATAATGTAGAAGCGATTAAAGAAGTGTCTGAATCATATCAGGCGCTGATTCAGTCTTGTCACAACACGCTGATTGAAATAAAACAAGACATTGCATCCCTTGAACAAGTTGACCACATAGAAACCAGCATTAATCGTGCTATTGAAAGGCTACAACAATTAACCCAAGAATTTTCTATTGAACCATTTACGCCACTTAAAGATTTATCGCTAGCCATCATGACTCGACTCGAGTCAATGAAAAGTAAAGACGAAATCAACGCCCAAACACTGGAATACTTGGCACTAGCTATCAGTGGTATTGATCATTACCTTGAATGTATCCAACGCGAAGAGACCAATAATTTACAAGGCATTTTGCAACAAGCTGAAACCTGCCTTGGCAGCTTAGGCTTGGAGAAAATTGAAAACCATTGGCAATTTAATCCAGCTCTAGAGTCACAGCCTGAAACAACACAGGCAATAGAGCTAGGTGTAGAAGACAATATCGATGAAGAGATTCTCGATATATTTTTGGAAGAAGCCGAAGAAGTTCATGAGGCTTTATTAACCGAACTCGAAAACTTAAGCGATGATATTGAAAATACCAAAAGCCTAAAAGAAGCGCGACGTTTCTGGCATACGCTTAAAGGTTCTGGTCGCATGGTTGGTGCAAATCGATTTGGTGAATTTGCCTGGAGGATCGAACAATTATTAAATCGATTTCTCGAAGATTCGCAGCAAATTGCTCGTGTGCACCTTGATTTACTTACAGATGCAACTGCCTGTGTCCCTGACTTTTTAGCCGCGCTACGCGCCAATGAAGCCTCCCCTATGGAGCAACCACTGACTCTTATGGCAATAGCAGAGCAATTGCTCGCTAAAGCCCTAGCAGGTGAAGCGCCGGACATAAGCAGCTCTGATGAGTCTTCTGAAACTCGTTATAATGATAATGGCTCTCTATCTTCTGAAGGCTCTTTACAGGATGAATGCCCTCAAAAGGCTAGTGAAGATGATGATTATATTGACGATGAGCTTCAGGCGATTTTCTTGGAAGAAGCTCAAGGCCATGTGAGTATCTACCACGACTTTATCCAAGAATTAAGCTCTGCGGAAAGTTTACCCGTCAGCGATGATTTACAGCGCGCATTTCACACATTAAAAGGCAGCGCATTAATGGCAGAAATTGCGCCAGTTTCTCAAATTGTCGTGCCTCTAGAAGCCTTTTTTATAGAGCGGCTCCAATGCAATCAGCCCATTTTGAGCAGCCACTTAGCTTTACTTGAACGAACGGCGAAACTACTGGATACCGTCTTAGCGGACTTATCAAAAAAACAGTTAGGTGATGATTACGCTATTCATGAAGCATTAGCAGGTATTGAGAGTAATGACAAAGCCTGCGAAAAGAGTTCTATCACCGATAATCTAACAGCATTAAACCCCTATCACACACTTCTTCATTCTGCTATTGAGCATTATGGCAATGCACAGGATGTATTCAATGAGGTCTTGAAATCCTCACTCGACCAAGACAAACAATCGGTTATCTTTACTTCATTATCGACCTTAGCTGGCATAGCAGAAGAATCAAAAGCTGAAGAAATTGCTGTTTTATGTCAGGCTGTCGCCGAGCTTTTACGCAAACTCACTGATCGTGAGGATTTTGATGCAGCACGATCAATCGCCATTGAAGGTTTTGATAAACTTGAATCGTATTTTGATTTGTTCGCAGCTCACCAAAGCATCCATAACGATACAAAACTGTTGGCAAAGTTACATGACTTTGTTGCACCTTCATCTAAGATTTCAGACATACCTGAGCAGATCGACGAAGGAACGGATACTGAAATTAATGACGAAATCATTCTTGACCCTGTTAATGAAGCACCAACAATAGAAGGCGATGAAGACAATCAAGAAACGGATGAAAACCAATTAAAAGCCAATCCTTCTGAGTTCAACCCTGACAATAATAACGCTAGTGATGCCACTGTTCTGTCAGACGAAGAGTCTAAACTAGAAACAGAAACAGAAACAGAAACAGAAACAGAAACAGAAACAGAAACAGAAACAGAAAATGATGTCACTAACGTCGATGATACTCTTAACGAAAGCTTAAGTAACCCTCAGGCTATCGCCCTTGACTGGCAAAAATTACTTGATGAGTCTAAACAGGCTGATCCAGACACTCTTGAATTTTTCATGGAAGAGTCGTCTGAATTAGTTCAAGAACTCGACGATGTTTTAACCGAATGGTTAGTTGAGCCCGAAGCCACACATCATACGGCGGCGATTAAGCGGGTACTACACACGATTAAAGGCGGTGCCAGATTAACGGAACTCTCTGTGCTTGGTGATTTCACTCACCGCTTTGAAAGTCTTATCGAGCTCAAAGAAATCGAAAATGCCTTTGATTCTGATTTCTTCGATGAATTGCCCTTATACCTGGAAAGTTTCCATCAAAGCCTTGAAATTATTATCTCCGGCGAATTGAAGCAGGCTGCAAGCCCGTCTATCGAGGCCTCTGCTAACATTGATAGTCAACCGGCTGCATCATTTATTGGTCATCATGCACCTTTAAATGTAAGCGACATTGATAATGATTTGCTAAGCCTGTTTTTAGAAGAGGCTGAAGAGCAGCTGGCTAATATCGACATTTGTGTTAATGAATTACACGAGACCAATGAGCCCGCTCTGACTTTCGATCAATTAAAGCGTGCTCTGCATACGCTAAAAGGCGGCGCCAGGCTCTCTGGCATCACCCATATTGGCAATATTAGCCATGACTTTGAAACCTTCATTATTCAGATAGAAAAAGATCTGCCACTTTCTTCTGATCATTTTGGACAGTTGCAGACTTTTTACAATGAATTGGAGTCGAGCCTTCAAAGCATTAAGTCTCATGAAAGTAACGAGCAAGATTCTCTACCCGATACTTTCATCAATGAGTCAGATGATAGTCTTCATGACGATGTCACTCAAACAGCGATTGATGCCACAAAGAATTTCTTTACTCAGCTAAGCGAACAGAATAAAAGCCAAAAATCTGAACCCATTAAAGTTTCAACCCAACTGCTTGAAAATCTGGTTAATCTTTCAGGTGAAAGCAGTATCAGCCGCTCACGTACTGAAAAGCAAGTCAGTGACATCAATTTCTCTATTGATGACATGTATGCAACGGTTGATCGTTTGCACGGTCAGTTACGTCGACTTGAAATTGAAACAGAAGCGCAGATCTTATTCCGACAGGAACAGGTTGTTAATGAAGGGCAGGAAAATTTTGACCCTCTGGAAATGGATCGTTATACGCATATGCAACAGCTATCCAAGTCATTGATCGAGTCAGCCTCTGACCTCGATGATTTTAGTGATACGCTATCAGATAAAATGCGTGATCTTGAAACTTTGATCCTTCAGCAATCACGAATTCAGTCAGAAATACAAGAAAATCTTATTCGATCGCAGATGGTACCGTTCTCTCGCATCGTGCCACGATTGAAACGTATCGTTAGGCAAACAGCCACCGAGCTCAATAAGAAGGTTCAATTCAATGTAGTAAACGCTGAAGGAGAAATGGATAGAACCATTCTGGATAAAATCATCGCTCCACTCGAGCACATGTTACGTAACGCGGTGGATCATGGTATTGAATCACCAGAAGAACGTATTGAAAAGGGCAAATCAGAAACCGGCAGCATCACCTTGTCTCTTGCTCGCGATGGTGGTGAAATTTTGCTGAATCTACAAGATGATGGCGGTGGTATTAATTTAAGCGCTGTTCGTAAAAAAGCCGAAGAGCGAGCGCTGGTTCATCCAGATGCCGAGCTATCAGATTACGATATTAGCCAGTTTATTCTTCACCCGGGTTTTTCTACAGCGAAAAAAGTGACACAAATTTCAGGCCGCGGCGTCGGTATGGATGTCGTAAACAGCGAAATTAAACAATTAGGCGGCACCGTTGAGATTCAATCAAGTAGCAATGGTACGGGATTTAATATTCGCTTACCCTTTACCGTATCCATTAACCGTGCATTGATGGTCTGCATTGGTTCTGACACCTATGCTATTCCTTTAAATACCATTGAAGGTATTGTACGTGTTAGCCCTTATGAGCTTGAGACCTACTACCAACCAGATGCACCAGAGTTTGAATATGCTGGTCAATCCTACAATATTCGTTATCTTGGTTCATTGCTGGACAAAAAACAGCAAGTTCATCTTGATCGATTAACCCAACCTGTTCCGGTTGTTCTTATACGAAGTGTTGAATACTCCTACGCTGTGCAAGTTGATCGCCTGCTCGGCAGTCAAGAAGTCGTTGTAAAATCACTTGGGCCTCAATTCTCTATGGTCGAGGGATTAAGTGGTGCAACTGTCTTAGGTGATGGCAGTGTGGTCATTATTCTTGATATGCCGTCTCTTATCCGTGTTGATGTATCTAGAGGTTCGTCAACAGCAAGTATTGATGATACAGACAACAGCATCATTGAATTGGCTCAGGATAAGTCTACACATGTTATGGTCGTGGATGACTCGGTAACTGTTCGTAAGGTCACCTCTCGCTTCCTTGAACGTCAGGGCATGCAGGTAACTGTCGCTAAAGACGGTTTAGATGCTATCAACCAACTGCAAGAAATGGATGACTTACCGAATATCTGCCTATTGGATATTGAAATGCCGCGCATGGATGGCTTCGAAGTTATTAGTCGTGTCCGTCGCAATGAACGCCTGGTCGGCATACCTATTTGTATGATTACCTCAAGAACGGGAGAGAAACACCGTCAGCGAGCGTTGTCTTTAGGTGCAGATGAATACTTGGGTAAACCTTTCCAGGAAAACCAACTGCTTGAAACCATTGAGCGGATCACAAATATGGTGACCTCTTAGAGGGCGCTCTGGAACTACTGGATATGGCATGTTACCGAATCTAACAAAACCCGCCATTGCCTTAGTTGCAGACACTAGAGAGTCTTTGAATCAGTTAATGACGATTCTCTCGCCGCTGGAGTTCACGCTTGCGGGCTCCTACACCAGCCTTGAAACAGATGAATGGAAAAATCGCTGCATTCATCTTTGGCTAGTGGTTAGCGATAACGTCGATGAATTCCTTGATCAACTTGATGATACTGATGCCCCAATTTTAATGACGGAGAATATCCCTGATCGAGCCGATGCCTACGTATATCGGAAATGGTGCCAGAACCTTATTGAAAAGGTTGCCAGTCTTTTACAGGCAACGCCATTAATTTCGTATGAAAACAACGCGTTTAAAAAAGATATTGCCATTGATACCTTTTCTCCTGATGTACCGAAAAAGCAAAAAAACCTGTCAACGAATAAAGAATTTAAAGATATTTGGGTTATTATTGCATCCTTGGGCGGCCCTGAAGCGGTAAAAACTTTTTTCCAGCACTTAACCCCTGATTTACCTATCGCTTTTGTTTATGGTCAGCATATCAATGAGCAGGCCGCACCCAATTTGATATCCATCATCAACAATAACAGTGACTATCAAGGGTTCTATATTACTGATATGCATCAGTTGAGTCAGGGGCAAGTTGCCATTTATCCGCCACATCAAATGACAAGCATTAACCCTCAAGGCATAATTCAAAATTACCCCGATCTAACGTGGGATATCCCCTATACACCCAACCTGAACCAGATTATTGAGAATGTTTCAGAACATTTTCTCTATCGAATGGGAGTAATCGTTTTAAGTGGTATGTGCGATGATGGCGGCCTGTCGGCGACACGCATTGCTCAACTAGGCGCACCGGTATGGGCACAAAATCCGGATGACTGCATTAGTTCATCAATGCCCGAATCCGTGATTGCCAACAAAGCAGCATCATTCATCGGCAATGCAGAAAATCTTGCTCAAAAAATTAACCAGCGGTATCAATAAACAGGTATCAAGTTATGGACAATACGACAATTCAGCCCAGCCCACTCATTGATGTACTCTTTTGTCGGCAGCAGGCTGGGCACCTAATCATTCCCCAAATGGCTATTGCTGAAATCATTGATAGAGCGGTAAAAGCCGACTTTGAGGATTCACCCTTTTTGGTCGGCAAAACCAGCTGGCAGAATGAATCCTTGATAGTTCTTTCATCCGCAGCCTTGCTTTCAGGAACCAAGCCTATAAAAAACAGCGCACAAAAGATTCTTGTGATGCATAAACTTTATACACAAGGCACCTCAAAATTCTACGGCATTGCCATTGAGAATACGCCTAAAATGTTAAAGTTTGGTGAAGAAGCGTTCAGTAATGATCAAAACGATGAGAGAGAAGGTATTGTCTACCAAACTCAGGTTGATAACGAAACTGCCTTTATTCTTGATCTTGAGTTTATTGAGCAGACGGTTGAAAACTCTTTATCACAGGAGAATGCATTAAATGCCACTTAACCCAAATAAATGCTACGATGCCAAAAACGATATTACCTAGGGATTGCCCCCACAGTAATCCATCATCGCCATAATACAACCCACCAAAATAAACAAAGGGTACCGTGCCAATGGTAGCTTTAAGCCAATTTAACACTGTGCTATAAGCAGGTTTACCCATATTATTGAAAAACGCATTAGCCACAAAGTTGATCCCAACAAAAATAAAGGCCAAGCAAAGGTAATTACAAAACAGGTTAATTAATGCCGCTGATTCGCCTGTTGCATGAAAAAGCATTACAACCCAATCTGAAATCGCATCCAGAAAAATCCAGCAAGCAATGACATAAACAACCACAAAGATATATGAAAACTTGAGTGTTTGATGAATCCGATCGATTTTTTTTGCCCCTAAATTCTGACCGATAATCGGCCCGACAGCCCCTGAAAGTGCAAAAATAATCGCAAAAGCGACAGGGATAATTCGACCAATAATCGCCAGTCCTGAAACGGCCTCGTCGCCATAATCTGACATTCTCGCAACGACATAAGCATTGCCAACAGGTGTGGCAAAATTTGTCAATATTGCAGGTATTGCCAACGGCATTAGGCGTTTAAAACTTGGACCGATACATTTGAGTTTTATTCTTACGAAGAACTTATGTCTGCGACTTAAAAATAAAAACCCAATTAAGCACATGGAGACAGCAGCAACTGCAGAGGCTAAGGCTGCACCTTTTACCGACATGTCCAAGCCAAAAATAAAAATCGGGTCAAGAATGCCATTAACCAAACTGCCGACCAAGGTGATTGTCATCGCTGAACTTGCAGCCCCCAAGCTTCTAAGCGTTGCGCTAAAACAGATCGCCATACCTAAAAAAGGCAAGGAGGGTAAAACAATACGAAGGTAGTCCTCAGCATAAACAGCCGTCATGCCTTTGGCACCGAGCAAGGTGAGCATCTCATCGATCAATGGATATAAGCAGCAAACTATCAATACCGTAATAAGCAAAGTGAACAGCATAGCGCCATTCAGTTGAGATTTGGCTTCATCAAATTCTTTTTGCCCAATTAAACGTGACAGCATAATGCCGGTAGCAATCCCTAGCCCGATACAAAACGAGGTGGTAAAAAAAGTCACCGACCCTGCAAAACCTACAGCTGCTGCCAGCTCAGAATGGCCTAGCAGACTTAAGAAATACATGTCCAAAAAATCAA
>CAKMZU010000076.1:11140-11933 GCA_929200485.1 uncultured Gammaproteobacteria bacterium
GAAATATTCCCATCAAACCTATGCTGCCAGTGATAGACATTCGAAGCACATGCAAAGGAATAGAGCCTTCCGTAAAGACAGATTGATTCGTAATTGATTTAGCCAAGGGAAACTTCACAAACAGTGTGGAGTCAGATTATAACGATATTTGCATTTAACGAATAGTTAAAAAATATACCTACTACCCAACTTTCATTCTTTAGTATATGTATGAAAACTTATTTAATAACTTACGTCATATATATTCTGCTGCTTTTGCAGCATAAGGCTATTGACTATGAGAATCCTAACCCTCTTACTATTAATTTCGTTCTTTTTATTTTCTTCGCGGCAACTCATGTCTATGAATGAAGAGGATAAAAAATCGCCTGACGAGTCAGCTCCAGCTATTCAGAGGGCTCATTATCTATCATTAAAAGAAGATATAAATACTAACCCCTGGCACATACTCAAAGATCCTAAAGAAAATCCTTCATTTGAAATTAAAAAAGACTTCTGGATAACCACTCTATTATTGAACTTAAGTGCCTATAAAAACGTTCTTTCTTTATGGCAAATTGACACTAGAACTCAGATGGATATAGAGTCACTTATTTGCGAATTACATGGAATCTACCGCCCAGATCACGACCCAAGGTTAGTCAAAATTTATCATGAAAGGCTCTGCAAACTCCATAAACATAAACCTCTAGAAGAGCTATTTTCAACTGCGTATAAAAATATACAAAGCTTTCTTGAAGAGACACATATCATAGGAAGGCTAGCAACTGCCAAAAATAAAGATGATGTAGAC
>CAKMZU010000077.1:0-9583 GCA_929200485.1 uncultured Gammaproteobacteria bacterium
ATAGGAAATAGATTATTTCAAGGTCTGATTAATATTTAAACAAACCCTAAGATGGGGTTGTTATTTATGATTCCCGGGATTGATAAAACTGTGAGAGTCAATGGCTATATGAAAGAGATATCACCTGAGGCAATCGAAAAAATTGTCAGCCAACCAGAGGTTTTTAACCCAGATAAAAAAGTCAATTTTGCTTTTGGTTTGCTTGTAACAATCAATGAGTCATATTTACATTGCCCAAGATCGTTGAAGTTTGCAGATATTTGGAATGAAGAATCTATTTTAAAAAATAAAGCCTTACTCTAAAAAAGGCATGTTGATAATAGAAGTGGCATTTATGGTTTTTATTTGTTTAAAGGCATTTTGTTTATTTTTCATGCCATTATTTTAAAAAAATCTTTGTGACTTCAAACGATATAGGTTAGCGGTAGCTAATTATTTAATCTGGTACTCCAATTCACAGCGATTGTCTGATTTAGAAGCCACAGGCAAATCGGTGACTGCCCTCCGCGATGGCATTTAAAATGGCCATGTCTGCATTCGATTTGCTTGCTATAGAATAATTATTATCTTCGCAAATCTACCTTAACATGAACATTTTATCTTGCCACTGAAACAAATAAGCGCTGTGCATATGGCTATTGGTCATTAACGTGGTGTTTTTCAGTATAAGGGTCCCATGGTGTACCCTTATCTTTATATTCGTCAACTATTACGCCTTCCTCATCTTTATTAACTATTCCGCCTTCCCTATGTTCATTTTGTAAATTTGCATAACGAATAGCTTGTTCCATTGCATTTTGCAATCTCTTTTCTTCCATTTCTTTTCGCTTTTCCTCCTTTTCTTTTTGATACTTACGTTCCTCTTCTGCGTCGCCTATATTATAAAAAGACAACCCCAAGAGTAGTGTATTACTGGGGAGGTAGTTTTCTTTATTTGACAATAAATACCCAATATTTAACCAGTTCAACAAACAATAACTTTGTTTTTTTCTTTCAAGCCAAGTATGGAAGTCATCGCTTATATTATCACCCAGATTTTTATCATCCTGATTAAGGACTTCGATTTCTATATTGCGCCAGAAGTCTTCTGCAAATGTTAAATTGCTATTTTTACTATCTTCAAAGATATCTATTTGTAAACTTAAATGAGTTAGGTCATCCGAATTTGTAACACCACCCTCTGCGAGATCTTTCTTTGGTAAGGCATTATTTTTGGATAACCGTGCATCTTCATTTTGATAGATCCTTAGTTTTGGTGATAGTTTCAAACCAGCTTTATAGTGGATGTTTTTTTCTGTTTCTTCTGCGCTTTCACCTATATCTGTTATAGGTAAATCAATATTTTTTTTGTTTGAAAAAGAAAATCTGAGAATATTTAAAAAATCACTTACTGAAATAACCATTCTATGAGGATTTGTTTTTTGATAGTTGCGAGTAAAAGATGAAGGGTTATCGATTCTATCGGGCAGTGCTTTATTATTTGGAGACTTTTCTTCGGGTAGTGGGTTTCTTTTAGTTTCGTATTCCCTAGATTTTTTTGCATAATGAAGAATTGCTTCCATCGCTTTTTCGTCGTCAGGTAAACTTTTAGCAATTTCTTCTCGTAATTGTTCTGGCTCTTTATGTTCAAGACCTGTAAATGATGAAGTTATATATTCTGGAGGTGTTTCATGTTGATTGTTTGATTTTGTTCTCTCATGGATTTTTTTTAACTCCTCGTTGTATTGTTCTGTTTTCATTTTGTCGTATTGAGAATATTTTTGATTTTCAGTGGTCTCGACTTTTTCTTTGAATTTTTTTTCGGCTGTGTCTTTTTTTATTGATGGTGCTGCTATAACAAATAAAGAGTACAAAAAAATAGAAAAAGTGAATGAGATGTTTAGTATATTCATGTTGCTTGAGTTTTAGGTGTATTTTGTTAATGACTTAGCCTTTAAGTTGTAATTATCCTTTAATAAAAGATAACGTTTGGTCTGACAAAAAAAATCTTACATAGTTTAAAACTTTAGCAAAATATTTAACCTGAACTGGACATAAGAAAATTACATCCCTTATTCGATATCTAAACACGCTATTTATCTTGAAGTTACCTTAGTTTTTATTGGGCGGATTAAAGGAATAAACTGGAGGGGGATATTCAGGAATTTGATGATAATCTTTTTTCGATTTTGACCTGAACCAACCGATAACACTATAAATAGCTAGTGGAAAAAGCCTTTTCTTTTTACTTTGGGAGGTTTGGGTAGGAATTTCTCTCTTAGGATAAAATTTACTCCAAGAGTGAAATCTATTCTGTGCAGAAGAATCGGCTATTGAAAAAAAATCAGGTAATTTTATAGGGTGCTCATCAGGCGATGCTGAGTTAAATGCTGATACTAATGATGTAATATCAGCTTTAAATTCATTGGAAAAGTTAATATTCGCCTGTTCAGAGAATCTTTTCGATATCTCACTCAGATAGTTATTGAGATGCGCTATTGCCTCTGATGATTTAGCTTCTGTATTGCAATAATCTGCGTTAGTTGACGTTGAAGACCAAGTTTGCGCGCTGATCAATAAGTTTTCATATTCATGCGGGTTCGCATTTAAAAGTCGTTCCTTAATTTCTCCTGCAAATGGAATGGATGAAGCAATTGCCTCAATGACTTTGTTTCTTATCTCTATTTGAGTTTGAGTATATGATGCAAACGAAAGTTGGTGTGCTACAAATAGCAGGCTAAAAAGCAGTATTTTCATGTCGATGCTCTTTATTGTTTCTAAAAAGCAGACATTAATTAATGAACTTAGTTCCTCTGTAATTTCGCAAGATACCCACATCAATTTACATCTACGAGTAATGCATCAATTAGTGCTGTTGCCTCGCTATTTTGTTGGGTATAAATCGCTCAGCACATTTTTATGATGAGAAGGTTTTAGTGCGAAAACATGGTTTATTTCTTCGCTATCCAATGTAATAGGCTGGTTTTTATAGGCGGCTTTATCGATGGATTTTAAAATGCTTTGTGCTTTTTCATCAGGATAAAGCCTCTGAATATCTGATAACGACACGATATCACGCCTTCTTTTGCATGATTTTACAGCATCTATTAACGCAATTTTAACGGCTGCGGCATCTTTTGATTGGCAAGCAGATGATAGTTTATCAGACCAACCCACATTAGGGAGCTCACTATTCGACGTGTCTTTGATGGGGAGACTGCGTTTAGTGTGCTTGAATAAAACAAAGCATAAACCTGCGAGTAATAGGTTGATGAATAGAGATGTATAAAAGAGCGGTTGAAAAATAGAAGCGCCGACTTCTTCAGGGCCAGTTGGGGTTTGTATGGAGCTTTTTGTTTCTGTCGGTAATGGTTCAGATGTTATTAGGTTTTGATCAGATTGGTTTATCTCTGCATTGGGCTTAATGGTTATTTTTTTTGCTGGAAGCGACGCTTTTTTAAAGGATTTTGTTGCGATATCCCACCAGGTTACTTCAATCTTCGGGAATTCAATGGTGCCCGCTTTATTAGGTACAAGGGCAAATTTTTCTTTGCGTATACCAATAATGCCATTCTCATTTTGGTGATTATCAAGATCGGGTTTTTCAAGATACAGCTTATAATCGGGTGATTCTTTGATCTTAAGACTGGGAAGCTGTTCAGCAGATAACCCTAGTGCCGATAAGGTGATTTCACCGGTAAGTGACTCGCCCACTTTTGCATTGGATAAATCCGACAGCCATTTGTCTTTAATGATCAGTGATTGGGCCGGTAGCCAGTCCCCTTGGACATTGGGTGGGATTGGCAATACGTTAAGGCTGAGTGCATTTGATCGAATGTTGATCCGTTTGCCTGAATTAAAAAATGACCCGAAGCCCATGGAACGTCCATCAGGGATTAAGCCTGATGCACGAACAGGAGGGATAGATAATTCACCACTGGATTTTGCAAATAGCGCATAACTAATCTCATAGGTAGTGTAAGGTACACCCCCTAAATTTCGTTGATAATTGGTTTTATTGAGTTCTTTAATGCTCAGGTTGTCGACTTCAATGGGAGATAGCTGAACATTAGTTAATTGAATGGCGCTATTAATTTTAAGGGTTAATAGCACTTGTTCATCAACATAGGCTTGATTTTTGTCCAAGCTAAGTTCAATAAAAACATCCTGTAGGTTACCTGCATCTGGGTCATTATTGGGCTCTGAAACTTTGATTTGTAGTGGTTTTGAAGTACCGGTTGAAATGGTTAGTGCTGGAATCGTCCAAAGGCCTACTGAATCAGGTGACAATAATAGGGTTGTTTTATAATTGCTACTGCACTTGAAGTTAACGCACGAAGTTTCTGATGAACGCCCTAGGTTTTCTACCGAAAAGTGTTGTTTTATATAATCCATAAAGGATTTTGGAATATCTTCGTCTTTATCTAAATTAACAATTAGCTCAACAGATTCGTTAATGGCGATATGCTGCCTTGAGGGGGTGACGGTTGGGGCGGATAAGCTGATTTCACTGAGTACTGTACAAAACAATAAAGCCCAAATGCTGACCTTGAATGATTTAAAGCCTGTGAATAACTTAATAAGTGACAGCGTCTGAATAAAAGCGAGCGTCTGAGAATGTTGGTTTACCATATTTGGTCGCTCTCCTGATTGATGTGTTTATCCTGACGATGGTTTTGTTGAAGTTGGTACTGAAATTTGTTTTTTAATAAGTTGCTGGAATCATCCGGTAGCTGATTTAGAAAGTGCTGAATTGCTCGCTCTTGTTCGAGTTGTTCTTTCGTTTTGGGTGGCTGTGATGCTTCAGGGGAGGTTGGTTTACCCTCTGTTTCATCCTGTTTTTCAGTAGATTGCTCAGCCTTTTGTTGCTCAGTTTTCTGATCTTCCTCATCTTGTTTTGGTTGCTGACTTTCCTGCGGTTGTGATTGACTATCCTGCTGTTGCTGTTGCTGTTGCTGTTGCTGTTGCTGTTGCTGCTGATTTTCGCCTGATTGGTCTTTATTCTGCTGCTGATTTTGTTCAGATTTTTGTTGTTGTTCCTGATTTTTTTGGTTCTGGTTTTGCTGTTGATCCTGATTTATCTGATTCTGATCTTTCTGTTAGTCTTGGTTTTGGTCTGAGTTTTTTTGGTCCTGTTCTTTTTGTTGTTTTTTTAGCGCTTCAGCAATCGCTCGATTGGCTTTTGCATCATTATTTTCTTTGTCTTTCTTGAGCGCATCATCGTAAGCGTCAATGGCTTCATTATATTTCTTGGCTTGTGTATAGGCATTGCCAAGGTTGTAATAATCCTCAGCACTCTTTTCTTCAAGCGCATTATAAGTCTCAATCGCTTTCTCATAGTCTTTTGCTTTATATTCGGCCGCCGCTTTCCACCGGTCATTTTTAAAAGATTCAGCTGCTGCTTTTACATTGCCTTCATTAAATAACGTCTGAGCCTGTTGATCTTTCGTTTGCCAAAGCGATGGCCAATCAAGTGCATCGCTTTCTTGTATATAAAGAAACGGGATTATCATGAATAACCACCCCCTCCGAAATAATAATAAAGCTAAGGGCAGGGCAAGCCATAACAACCAAACCCCTTGATCTATCCAAAGGCTTGATTGCCGTGATTGAGTGTTGTCTGTTTGATTGATCGTCTGATTATTCCTGGTCAATCCAAGTCGCTCAAGATCTGTATCGTTAAAGGTGCTTTCCGAAAACGCAAATCCAAAAGTTCTGGATTCTTTGGCCATTTCCTTCACATTGACTTTGGCTAAAATTATCGCACCGGATTTGGGGTCTTTTAAAAAACCATCGTATGGGATTGGGGCACCTGTTGCCGTTCCTATACTGATAATGCTCAGGTCGATGCTGTCCGGCAGTAGTCTATTGATTATCGAAAACTGCTCAGGCTTTATTTCGTCTGTTAACAGTAGGATTCGTCCTTTCGTTGTTCCCGTCTGGTTAAAAAGTGATAACGCTTGCTCAATGCCGTCAACCACATTATTACCAAAGCTAGGCATTATTTTAGGGTCAATGGCCGGAAGTAAAGCGAGGATGGTTTTTCTATCATCCGTTAATGGGGTGACAGTATGCGCTGAGCCTGAGAAAACGACTAAAGCGGTTAGGCCATCAGTGCGTCTTTTAAGCAAGTCTTCAATTTTACGTTTGGCAACCACCGATCTTGTGGGCTTTTTATCTTCTGCTAGCATGGATAGAGTGTTGTCGAGTACGATAACCAGTGCATCCTGATTTTTTACTACAGGTTGTTTCTGCTTATCCCAAGCAGGGCCTGCGAAGGCAATAATCAATAAGGTTAATAAACATGCAGCTAAAATCGGCAGCCAAGTTCTTGATTGGTTTTGTTTGTCGGGTAATAAGTGAGCAAGAAGTTGTGCATCTATTGTCTGCTTCCATTGACTTGCTGAGCTTTGTTGTGTTTTGTAAAACCAGAAAACTAAACCCACCAATGGCAGTAGCCAGAATATTTCAGGGCGCAAAAAATGAAATGCCATTAGCTCGCCTCCTTAGGGTTTGATCTGTATGCGACCTGTTGCAATAAGACACTCAGCAGTAAAAAAGCGATAGCCACACTTAAAGGCCAATAAAAGATGGATTTTTGTGGCCTGAATATTTCCGCTTCCTGCTCAATAGGCTCCATCTTATTAATGATTTCGTAAATCTCAAATAACTCTTGGCTATTCCTCGCTCTAAAAAATGCCGCATTCGTTGTTTTAGCGATATCTGCCAGCGTTTTTTCATCAAGTGGGTAACGAGATCTTGGGTGACCAAGGGCGATGGTATAGATTTTAATGTGCGTTTTTTGTGCGAAGCTTGTGGCTTCATCAGGTGTGACAGCTCCAGTATTATTTACGCCATCGCTGAGTAAAATCATCACTCGGTGGTTTTCTGGTTGATCTTTGAGTTTTTGAATTCCAAGACCTATGGCGTCACCAATGGCGGTTCCGTCACCAGCAAAGCCGATCTGCGCTTCATTTAAAAAGGTTTTGACGGTTTTGATATCGTAGGTTAATGGTGCCTGGATGTGGGCTGACCCCCCATAAAGAATCAACCCAATACGATCACCCTGACGTTTGGATAAAAACTCATCGACTACATGTTTGGTCGCAATTAAGCGGTCTACCCGCCGCCCATCAATCACCATATCACGCTCTTGCATACTGCCAGAAATGTCTACGGCTAACATTAAATCCCGACCTGTGGCAGGTAAAGCGACGGGATCACCATAATGCACAGGGTTTGCCAGGGCCGTTATAAAACTAAGCCAAAAGCCTGTAAGAAAAACCCCCTTTAATCGATTCGATGAAGGCTGACCTTCTAAATCATTGAACGCATGCTCAGCGAGTTGGGGCATATACAGCGGAGTGATTTGTTGTTTAGCCGGTTGCAGAAATCGATAAACCACAAAGGGTAAAGGCAACAATAAAAAGACATAGGGCCAGATAAAAGTCGTCATAATTTATGGTGCTTAATCCAATGGCGAACATTTTTTGCCAGTGCTTCAATCGGTATAGATTGAGTAGACAAGCGTTGATAGCGACCTTGAGTTAACAGTTCAACCTCTTCTTCAGTCATGGTTTGCCGGAGAATTTCTGAAAAGGCACTGTTACTGCTCAAAGCAATATAGGCTTCTTCTTTCTTTGAAGCACTAAGGGTTCGCTTGATTAACCCCGCTAACTGATTGAGTGCCAGGGACTCTGAAATATCAGTTAGTGCTAATTGATCAAAAGCGGCCAGTGCCTGCTTTCTATAGCGGTTTCTTTTTTTATACCGAAAAATCCAGACAGAGCTGCCAAATATGAGTAGGGCCAGAAGTAGAAAGAGTACCCACCAACCCCAAGCTATTGGCCAAAAGCTAACAGAATCCGGAAGGTGAATATCTTTGAGTTGGCTAAGCAGTGCATCTTGGTTAGTCTGCATTATTTCATCCCCTTGGAAGCACTAAAGTACTGGTGGAGCATGGTCAAAGGTTCATCGGTAGTACTTATGGGGATCATGGGAATAAAATGCTGACCAAGCAGGCCTTTAAGACCAGCAGAAAAGGCCATTGCCTGGGTCTGATAGTCTTTTCGCGTTCTTTGATTGCCTGCATTGAAAAATGCTGTTTTTTTTCCGTCACTCACATGAAAGCGGCCTTTAGCTGGCAAGTGTTCATCTAAAGGGTCAATAGGTCTTAAGAGAATACATTCCGAATGACGGGCAATGTGATGTAAGTAAGTTGAGCTCTCTTCGTTAATATCAAATCCATCGGTAATGAAATATATCTGTGTGCCAGGTTTGGCTAAACGCTGAATTTCAAGGAGTACGTCGTTAATCGAATGTTTAGGAACGGGTTCAAAGCTTTTCAGTAAATGGTTATATTCAATAATTTTATGTAAAAAACTTAAAATGGTGTTTCTTTGCCGCTTTGGTCGAATGGATGTCTGTTCGGAATCATTAAAAACGAGTCCGCCGACGCGGTCACCATTATGGAAGGCTGCCCATGCTAACATGGCAGCTATATCAGCGGCTAAAACCGATTTCATGGCATTTTGAGAGCCAAAAAACATGTGCTGCCTTTGGTCGACGACAATAAAAACCTGACGTTCCTTTTCTTCACAGAATTGTTTTGTATAAGTGTGACCGGAACGGGCTGAAACGCGCCAGTCAATGGTGCGTATATCATCGCCCATTTGATAAGGCCTGACATCTTCAAATTCAATACCCCTCCCTCTGAGTCTTGTTTTGTAGGGGCCTGCGAGTTGCGATAGCGCTTTAATATTTTGCTTTAGTGGCAGTTGTCGAGTCAGCAGGTGATAGCTGGCTAACTGCTCAAAGCTTGCGTAAGCGCCTAGGCTTCGCAGTGATTGTTGCGTCTTTGAGCGACTCATTAAGCATTCCGTTAAGCGACAGGGACAAGTTGCAGTATCTTATCGATGACATCGTCTTTAGTTAAGCCTTCGGCTTGTGCTTCAAAGCTTAAAAGTAAACGATGCCTTAAGATATCATGCGCTACTGCTTGCACATCATCGGGGGAGACATAATCTTTACCTTGTAGCCAGGCATGTGCTCTAGCGCAGCGATCCAAGGCTAAAGTAGCCCGTGGGCTGACACCAAACTCAATCAGGCGGGCGAGATCATCGCTGTAGGCATTCGCCTGACGCGTTGCGATGATTAACTGCACAATATACTGCTCGACGGCTTCATTCATATGCATATCGAGGACTTCTTTTCGCGCATTGAAAAGATCGCTTTGTGATAACGGGGTTAAGGATTCAGTGGGTTGTTGTTCTTTAAATGCGTTGCGGACGAGTGTGAGTATTTGCTGTTCTGCTGCTGTGTCAGGGTAATCTACATTAACGTGCAGTAGAAATCTATCGAGCTGAGCTTCAGGCAGAGGATAAGTCCCTTCTTGCTCTATTGGATTTTGAGTGGCCATAACCAAAAATAAATCGGGCAAGGGGTAAGTCGTTTTACCGATACTGATTTGTCGCTCTGCCATGGCTTCAAGTAACGCGGATTGCACTTTAGCCGGTGCTCGGTTGATTTCATCGGCAAGAATTAATGAATGAAATATAGGCCCTTGCTGAAATTCAAATGTGCCGGTTTGTGGTCGGTATATATC
>CAKMZU010000077.1:9593-11865 GCA_929200485.1 uncultured Gammaproteobacteria bacterium
CCCTTCGACCAATAAATGGCCGTCAGCTAATAGGGCAATCAATAGCCGATTTATTAATTTTGGCTGGCCGATAATTTGAGAGTCGAGCCAGGTTTCAAGAGATTGAAACGCATCAGAAGGATTCATAATCGTTAACTTAAATAAAAGCCCTAAACCATTATTAATTCGAGCAATTCTAGCCTTAGACAGATTGAACTTCAAACCTTTCTCAGCAGGAGTTTAGAATATAATTTCTTTAGATATAATGTTAATTGAATACTTTTTATTGTTTTCGATACCTAAGAGACTTTTATTTGCGTTTATTGTTTTAAGATAAGAATCATCGTCTGACTCTGCTGATATTGCCTTATTCAATGGTGTGATGAATTTTTCCTTAAACTCTTCTGCAGTAAGCTTTGTATTTAATTTATTTTCTTTGCAGTTTCTCTTTAACGCTTCATGGCTTATGTCTATATCACGAGCTTTTTGTTTGGCTTGCTTTAACTCTTCATTGAACATCATTGCGAGAACTAAATCCGCTTTTCGAGTGATCATTTCTTCGCCAGCGAAACCATTCAACCAATCTTTTAGCCTGAAACAATCTTTGACGGATTGTAATAGCAAAAACTGTTCATTAAACTTGATAACGATAAAGTGATGGAGGATTATCCTTGAGGAAGATTCATAAATACGGCCATGAAGAATTTGGTCCTTTTTATTTGTGTCTTGAATTAATTCATTAAGCTTCTCTATTTTTTTCTCATTCAGATTCACCGGATTTTTTGATGCTTCCGAAAATGCCCCATAAATGGTTTTTGCTGTGGTATTACTTGAGGTTGTTTCTTTAAGTTTGGTTAAGCATGCAGCTAGTATGGCGTTGATGGTATCTTCTTTATCCCTTTGATCTTCTTCTGTATCAGAGCTGTATGCCTGAGTATCAGAAACCCTCTGTTCACCAAGGATTTCCTGTGCTTGTGAGCCTGATGTAACATTTAAGTTTCCTCCAGTCGCACCATATATGTAGCAGAAAAAGAATAATAAGAGGGTTGATTTCATGGCCCCGGAATGCATTTAATCACCTGTATATCTTTTGAATTATTGAGAACATCCTCTGGTGCATTGAAGCTGAGAACTACAGCCTTGGTAGCGGCATAATAGTTAAACCATGTTATGATTGCTGCTTCTTTATCGTGGATGTTCGTATGTATTCGGCCATTAGACATTTGTTGTTTCAATTAGATGCAGAAAAAGCGCATGATGTGACGTTGAAATCACTGAAAGTGGCGTATCAGTTAAAGTTGCTGCCATTATTGATTCCCAAAATACCTGATAAACCTAAAACAGTGATGGGGATAGATTTTAAAAACCCTGTTGGGTTAGCCGCAGGTCTTGATAAAAATGCCGATTATTTTAATGCGTTATCCGGGTTAGGTTTTGGCTTTATTGAAGTAGGAACCGTGACGCCAAGAGCGCAGGTAGGAAACCCTAAGCCACGATTGTTTCGTCTTGAAGAGGAAAAAGCCATTATTAATCGTATGGGCTTTAATAATAAAGGCTTGAATCACTTGATTAGGCAGGTAAGGAACAAAAAAGACCAAACAACGCTCGGTATTAATATCGGCAAAAACAAAGCAACACCCAATGAAAAAGCGATTGATGATTATTTGCTGGGATTGGAAGCTGTTTATCCTTATGCAGATTATGTGACGGTTAACTTATCCTCACCCAATACACCCGGTCTACGTGATTTGCAGTTTGGTGATCCGTTAAGACAGTTATTGGAGCAACTCAAAACTAAGCAGCAATCTTTAGCATCAATCTTTAATCGCTATGTGCCTATGGTGTTAAAAGTAGCGCCTGATATGGCAGATGAAGATATTAGTGATGTGGTGGATGCCTTATTATCGTTGGAAATTGATGGGTTAATTGCCACAAATACCACGATCACCCGACCCATTCCTGACAATACCCTCCATGGGAATGAAATGGGGGGGTTATCAGGCAAGCCCTTAATGCCTTTATCAACGCAAGCGATCCAAAAGTTTTATAGTCATTTGGGTGGCAAGATACCCATTATTGCCGCAGGAGGGATTACGGAACCTGCGGATGCCTTAAAGAAAATTGAAGCCGGTGCAAGTCTTGTTCAGATATATAGTGGGTTGATTTATCAGGGGCCAGATTTGATTAAAGATATTGTTAGGGCTTTATAATAAAGAGTAAAAGGGTAGAAAGGATACTGGCTAGTACTTCGATTCACAGCATTTGTCCTGTTCAGTGGCTCAGTAAAATGTTC
>CAKMZU010000078.1:0-732 GCA_929200485.1 uncultured Gammaproteobacteria bacterium
AGATCATCCAGTGCTAAATTGATCATAGCAACTTGAGAAATCGCCAGATCATCTGTAACAGCAAGTCGTCGCTGTTGGCGTTGCAGTATTTCAAGGGCGACAGATTTAGATAAGAAATTAAAGCTTTGAGTGAGAATAAAATCGATCGGGGCTGACAAAATAGCGTTCAATAAGCCAGACTCAGTGGATTCGGGGTATTCAAAAATATTTAATATTGCAGCATAGCGTTTGTCTGGTAATGAACGAATTTCAATCGTATCAGCCCCAAAAAATACACGGTTTCTTGTGAGGGTTGATGCGATATCCTGTTTCAGCAGTGGCCTTGGGCAATACTCGGCATTTATTAAATAGTCTAAAAATTCAACACTTTCAGAGAATAAATTGCCATTTTTTTCGTAAGTACTTAAGAGTTTTGGGTTGTACTGTTCTAATGCGCTTAAGACAAGCTGACCGAGTTCGGTCATTTTCTCTAAATCTTCTTTTTGGTGAAATTCACTTGAGTCATTTTTAAATACTGAGGATAAAACGCCACCTTTTTTGGCATGTGCAGGCCGATAAAGCACGCTAATGTAAAGCTCATTGACCATTAAACGGTCTTTGGTGACATGTGCTTTATATTTCTGATTGAGTTGATCTACAAATTCGCCTTTAAATTTACCCTGTGGGAATAAGGGTTTCTCTCGGCGAATGATAGTGCTCCAGATAGCAATTTCACTAGAACAAAGGCTTCTA
>CAKMZU010000078.1:742-9067 GCA_929200485.1 uncultured Gammaproteobacteria bacterium
GGCTTCTAAGCAAGCCGTTAAGTTGTTCTTTCCAGAGAAGGATGTCTTCGTAATCGGCTGATTCGTGAGCAACGCCTTCAAGTTTAGCGATTTGAATGTATTCGTTGTTCTTTGTTTTAATGGTATGTTCGTCAAGCTGAAACTGGTAGGGAATGAATTGTGAAGCAGAATTTTCCCTTTTCCATGCTTCAATATCTGGCTCCTTTATTGAGGAATTTTTCTTTTGTTGCATGTTATTTCTCTTGGGCTAGCACTTGCGGCTTTCCAGTGCTGCCAGCCAGTTGACTGTAATTTGGTATTCATCCACAACAAAAACAGTTTTATCATTCGGGGATCTTTCTTACAGATTAAAAACAAACCCAGGTGGAGCGGGATGTATATCAAAAAGGTTTGAAAGCTTCCTGTACCTACGAAAATGATAAGCGTAAATAAGCCGCCTGCTGTTAGTGCATCCATAGGAATGCCCCACTTTAAAGCGGGCCGGGTCAGGCTAACAAAAAGCGGATCTTTAAAATCGTTCATAGTGATTAAACAGTAACGCCGGTTACTAAGTTAATCAGTTCGGCAGCACCAAGAATAATAACGATACCAACGATGATTTTAACGGCTAATGCACCAGTAAGACGTCCAGACCATGCAGCAAAACCCAGACCAACAATAGCAATCAAGGAAACACCTTTAGCGATTGGGCCTCTTAATGAGTCCGTAACGAGTTTAAGGGCATTTTCTGCACCCGTTAGTCCTGTGATTGTTGATTGTGCAAAGGTTTGATCTGCTAAAAATAGCAAAGACGTGACAGCACAAAGAAGGCCGAACCCAAAAATTCTAGTGGCGATCTGAGTGTAGTTACTTCCTTGATAAAGCTTCATAAGGTCTCCTTGATATATGAATAATTTATCAAACGGTTATAGCTAAAGAATAGAAGATATATTGAATAATTTTAATTTTTGGTGTTTTTTATAATTAATAAAATGTAATGTTTGTTAATTAAACGAATTAAAGTTATAAATTAACAAGCTAAATATAAATTTTTTTCTTTTGTCTATGGATAATAATGAATGAAGACACTAATCGACGCTGAGGTTTCGCCAGGCGATCAGCTAAAAACTTTTTCAAAGCAAGAAATTACTCAGCTTTTAGATATGAGTCAAGGCGGTCTTTATAAAGTATTCAGACGGTGCAGTCTTGCGGTATTGAATTGTGATAATTCGATTGATGATATAGAAGCTCTTGAGGAGATGCATAAAAACTTTGATATTTCTCTTTATAGTACGGAAAGAGGCGTAAAACTTTCATTGCAGAATGCACCTGCATCTGCATTTGTTGATGATGAAATTATAAAAGGGATATGTGAGCATTTATTTGTTGTTTTAAGAGATATTATTTATGCAAAAAATGAAATTATCGAAAGTAATAAATTTGATCTGAGAGATAGCGAAGGTATTACGAACGCGATTTTTCATTTGTTAAGAAATGCCAATGCCTTTCGCAAGGGACACAAGCCTTCAATGGTTGTTTGTTGGGGAGGGCACTCGATTCCGGATATCGAATATATTTATACTAAGAAAGTGGGTTATGAGTTGGGGCTTAGGGGGCTTGATATTTGTACTGGCTGTGGTCCCGGAGCGATGAAAGGCCCAATGAAGGGAGCGACGATAGGTCATGCCAAGCAACGCATGTCAGAAGGTCGTTATCTTGGTGTGACAGAGCCTGCCATTATTGCAGCTGAGTCACCCAATGCGATCGTTAATGAACTGGTGATTCTTCCTGATATCGAGAAGCGTTTAGAAGCCTTTATGCGTTTGGGGCATGCGATTATTGTGTTTCCCGGAGGTGTTGGCACTATGGAGGAGATTCTTTTTGTTTTAGGACTGTTGATGCATCAGGAGAATAAAGACCAGCCTTATTCGTTAATTCTAACTGGGCCTGAATCATCCAGAGTGTATTTTGAAGCTATTGACGCATTTATCCTTGAGACATTAGGAAAAAAAGCACAATCTTTCTATCAAGTCATCATTGATGAGCCTGCTAGAGTTGCCTGCGAAGTTAAAAAAGGTATTGATCAAGTAACTACATATAGAAGATCAACGGGTGAAGCCTTTTATTATAATTGGCGCTTGATGATACCATTAGATTTTCAGGTACCTTTTCAACCTACCCATAAAACAATTAAGGCAGATTTACGATTAACCAAAAATTCACCGAGTGGCAAGTTAGCCTGTGACTTACGAAAAATGTTTTCAGCTATTGTTGCTGGCAATGTTAAGTTGGATACGATCAAGCTGATAGAAAAAGAAGGGCCGTTCGAAATTCAAGGCGATCCGGCGATACTTGCATCAATTGATAAGTTGTTACATATATTTATTGATCAAGGGCGAATGAAGTTGCCAGGCAAAACGTATGTTCCTTGCTATCGCATCGTTGATCAAGGTGGTGATAGCTAACCTGCGAGTATTGAGTGATAGCATAGGGAGATTACTCAGGATGAATGGAAATTCATAAGGCTCATTCATCTTGAGCGGTGTGTTTAAGTGTAGAAGTGTTTAAGGTTGATGAATTAGCCATCCGTAGCAAAAGCCTGTTTGACCCCTTTAATTAAATCGAGCAATTCCAGTGCCATGAAGGTTACACTATGTTCAAAGTGAGCCACTTCATCTTCAATGTCTTCATGATCCAGGCTGTCTTGATAGCTGTCAGTCAGCTTGATCTGCTTAATAAATAACTTTTCATCAATGGTACATTGAATTTTTTCTTTATATATTAAGCTCAGTTCACTGATAATGAAGCCTTTCTCAAGGTGAGCTGGGATGTCTTGGGCAAATAGATCGCATTGCTTAAATCGAATGGCTGCCCCTTGTTCCGACAGGCTTTTTAATACGGTACTTTCCCCAAACTGAAATTGTTCAGGCGCTTTTGTATTTTTCAACCAGCCTGTCATTAATTGCGTGGGTATTTGCTTTGACGTTAAAGGGATAATGGGTAGTGTCGTTGCTGCTTCTCTTATACAATCGATTAGCTTATCTGATTGGCTGGCAGATGAGCAATTGAGAACCAGAAGATTCTCTTTGAGACTAACGAATCCCCAAAAGACTTTGCTTTTTGAAAAGGCTTTAGGGGTTAGCTCAAATATAATCTCATCTTTAAGGTCGAGTCGCTCTTTTCTGGTGACTTTTCGTCCCTCTTTCTCTTCAATTTGGGCCACCCGGAGACTAAGTTGTTCGTTGATAACAGCAGCCGGGAGTATTTTTTCCTCCTGTTTAATCGCAAAAACAGCATAATCATGCACTAAATAAAGGTGTTGATCAGGGAGGGATGCAACTGGGGGGATAAAGCCAATGGTTTGTAGTTGTTGTGAAGTCAGTGGGCTGAATGCTTGTTCACTGAAAGCATTTTGCCACTGGGAAATTTGTTGTTGTGCATCTTGAGTGAAAGTGTAGGCAGTGACATTTTTAAACCACATCGTTTTTATACTTATCTGCTGTGAAAGATATCCATGCTATCCAGAGCTGTTGTCGATTTCAAGTGCTGATACCATCTTGACGTAATTAGGTGTTCCTAAGCCTGCTTTTTTGATTGTTGTGTTAAAATCTCACAATCATTTAACGATGCTCCCGTATAAAGTAGGGAGCGAGAAACAAACAGTATGGGTCATTAAAGTGCTACCTCATTTATATTCTTTCAGGCGTTGCCCTTATGCGATGCGGGCGCGTTTAGCGATATATTTCAGTCAAATATCCGTTGAGTTAAGAGAGATTTTGTTAAAAAACAAACCAAGGTCAATGCTTGCTGTCTCACCTAAAGGAACAGTCCCTGTATTAGTCGATGGTTCTAGAGTCATTGAGGAAAGTTTGGATATTATGCTTTGGGCGCTCAATAACGATGACCCAAATGGTTTTTGGCAGCTATTGGATTCTGGCCAGAAAGCTTATGCTTTGGAATTGATTAATGCTTGTGATAAGCAGTTTAAGCCCTTGTTGGATGGCTATAAATACGCCCTTAAAGAAAATATTTCTCAAAAAAGCCAATGTTTTGAGCAGGCAGCAGAAATGTTAACCGCATGGAATGTAATACTAACCAGTCAGCCATTTCTTTTAGGGGGAGCGCCAACATTAGGGGATTTGGCCATTTTTCCCTTTGTCAGACAGTTTAGAAATGTAGACATAGCAGCTTTTGAAGGATTAAAACTTAATGCTCTGGGGCTGTGGTTGAAAAAATGGCTTGAATCAGACGCCTTCCATTGTGTTATGAAGAAATGGGCAGTGTGGGATGAGGATGGAGATGCGTCGGGTGAAGTTTTTCCTTGAGATTTTAACGCATTGTTAGAAAATGTTCAGGTTACATGTTTTTGAATGATATTGAATTGGGAGGTGATGTATTGGCTCATACGTTGTCAGCATAGTGCAGGCGCCTGGAGTCAAGGTGATTTTCTAGATCACCATGAAATTTTCCCAGTATTCATTGAACTCTCGAACATAAATCATTCGTGTTTTTTTCATTTGCCGCTTGATTTCATGATCGGGAGTAATGCCGTGATAATCAAAAATCATCTGAGTCAGCACCTCGAAGGCTTCATCAAAATGATCAGGTGTTAAGTTCTTTTCTTTTCTGAAAGTTATCTTGGCGTGCTCGCTAACTTGCGCTAGCATGATGATGTAACGCTTTCCTTTTTTGTTGCGTTTGTGCATTTTTAGATTGATCAAGTGGCCATCTTTTGAAAATAGCTTATTGAATCCAAGCTCGTGGCGCATATTGACAATGCGCAGCTTGTCCATATAGAGATCACGTGTTTCTTTAGCGAGCTGCCAGGCTTTACGTTTTCCAAAGGTTTTAAATGGAAAGTATTGCTGGATGCCCAATGGTCTGATCTGCAAACGAACGGACGTTGGGTTTTCCTGATTCGGGTGTAAATAAAGGTACTCAGAATTTCTCATCGAAATAAAAGTGTAATAATTACTTATGAAGCTGACTATACCATATAAATAGTGATAGCTTGAGCATTAGTGTTGGTTTAATCATGCAATTATGAGAGATAAATAACGAAAGAGCTAATTAAATAGGTGATCAGCTCTTTTTTAGGTTGTAAGTAATTCTTTTTGAGATATTTTTTATCTCTTTTATTGTTCTTTCGCCTTGCTTTTATTGTACGGGCGTTTTGGTAAGTTTTTTCGTGTTAGCTAAGTCCTGGATAAAATATCATCAATTAGATTGTCCATGCTCATTTGATAGGGCTGGTCAATATCTTTTACTGCATAAATACTAACCAGATCTGACTTCCCTCGGATGCGGATGGATTTAAAATTATCAACGACCAGTTTATGGTCAGGGGTTATAGATTCGTATAACGATTCTTCGATAATAATTTGCGCGCCATTGGCTTCATTACAAAGCCTGGAAGCCAGGTTTACAGAATCCCCAATTACGGTGTATTCCATGCGATCGACAGAGCCGATGAGTCCTGCAAGCATTTTACCGCTATTGATGCCAATACGAAGCTCAATAGGAAATAGCCCTTGTTTTTTTCTTCGCTGATTGAGTCTGTCTGCAAGTTTTTGCATAAGAACGGCACAGGCAACGGCATGGTAGGCATGTTTTTGATCGGGTTTCAGTGCACCAAATACCAGCATGATGCAGTCACCAATGTATTTATCGACTATACCAAAATAGTAGCGCGCACAGGCATTAAAATAGCCGTAATATTCATTCAGCAGCTCCTGTACATCCGCAGGTGAGAGGTTCTGTGATATTTTGGTAAAGCCCACTATGTCAGCAAAGAGCACTGTGGCTTCAACATATTCTCCAGACATGTGGACCGGATCCAGCTGATCTAACACTTTACTGGCGACATCCTTAGTCAAAAATTTACCTAACAGGGATTCAAGTTCTGTTTTTCTGATCAATCCTTGACTCATATCGTTAATAGCATTGACTAAGTGACCAATTTCATCGTTTCTGCGTTCAGGGATTTGGTCGATTTTACCCTCTTTAATATCTTGAGTGGCTTCAAGCAGATCTTGTATAGGCGTTGTTAACCGCCTTGCAATATGGATTGCACCTAAGCTGATAGTCAAAATAAGAGCAATAGTGATCAAGATCATCAAAATCAGCTGATGTCGGAAATTTTCGGATAAGACTTTGTACGAAAAAATAACAGAGGCTGTGCCTACCTTTACGCCTAGATGATAAACAGGATGGTTATGAATAATGTACTGTGAAGTAAAAGGTAACCAGGGAAAATCGTCTTGCTCATAGAAAGGAACATGCGCCTTAATTGGCTCTTTAGGAAGAATCCCAGCCTTGGTAATTATTTGATTTTGTGGATCAAAAATGACGATGCCTTTAATATTAAAGTCTTGGGCATAATCGTTGATCAATTGTTGTAATTCAGAAGTGTCTTTCTCAATAATCATGTCATCGACAGAAATGGCAATTTGTTTGGCAACCATTTCGCCGAGTTTATTGATGTATTGTGCGTTTTGTTGCATTTGCTTATACAGCAACATAAAGGCCAAAACTGTCATGCCTATCAGGCACAGCGCAAGAATGGTCGCAGTGTAGCGCGTGGTAATGGAGCGAGTGGGCTGTCTTGCTAGGGCAATTTTCATTTGGCTGCAATTTTTTCTTTTGGGATGAGTAGAGCTCCCATATTAAAATTGTGATCTGCTTGGCAGTCTATCCTAGCTTTCTCTGAGACACAATGCCAAAATGTCGACCCAGGGGGAGTCATGAAGTTCGTTATATACTTGGTTAGTATTTTGATTGGTGTTTTACTTTTTGGCTGTGAGAAAAAATCGATAACGCCTTTTGATGGGAAGTGGTCAAGAACGATAAAGGTTCCAAAGACCGTTCAAGGTCGATGCTTTGAGGAAGCCTTAAGGATTGAGGATGATAGCTGGAATTTAGTTGTCGTTTTACATTCCTCATTTCTTTGTAATCAACCAACGCTTGAACTTCATTACCAGGGTGAAATTGTCAGTGCGACTAAAGACAGTGATAATTGGAAGCTTGCGATTGAAGATATTGAAATTGTCTCGGTTGTGAATATAACAGGCATGGATAAAGTCATGCTACCATCAAGCGGGGTAAAAAAATTCCATAAAAAATACGTTGAGGGAGTTGGAGATACCTTTTCTCAGACGTTGCACTTGGCTAAGCCCAACCTGCTAATGGCCAATTTATACCCTGTCGCTTTAAAAATGGGTATTGAAGAGTACCCTAAACCTAATTCGCAGCTGGTTTATCAATTTAATAACTAGTACATCATGTCAAACCGATTGTCGGGTAAGCACTATTCTTATAAACACACTTCGACAAGCTCAGTGTGAGCGGTTATCTACTCTCCCGCTCATCCTGAGCCCGTCGGAAGATACCTTACATGCGACAAACCTTTTGACACGGTCTCCTAGTAGCTCTTATCATAATTAATTTCCTCAATTAACCAGTGAGTTTCTTTGGTGGCGGTCTTCACGGTGACTTCATCATCCACTTGTTTTTTTAATAGAACTCGAGCCATAGGTGAGTCGATGGAGATTGCGTCTTTGCGCTCAAATATTTCATCGTAGCCCACGATTTGAACCTTGAGCCTCTCGTCAGTATCTAGGTTAGTAAGACTTACCCAAGCGCCAAAAAATACTTGGCCAAATTGTACCGGAGCGGGGGTGATGACTTTTAGTTGATCAAGCCGTTTTTGTAGATAGCGAATTCGCTTATCTATCTGCCGTAATTTTGCTTTATTTTCTTTGTAATCTGCATTTTCGCTTCTATCGCCAAGGCTTGCAGCCCAGCTAACTTTTTCAGTGATTTCAGGGCGCACTTCTCGCCAGAGGTAATGAAGTTCATCCTTAAGCTGTTGATGACCTTTAGGCGTGATAAGCGGTGTTGGCATATGAATTTCCGAAAAATAATAAAGTTTATCTATTTTTGATGTAATGGGGAAGGTGGGGTGAAAGGGGTGCTAAATGAATGTAAACAGAGCATAGCTTTCTTATGATAGAAAGATATTAGATACATTCGCTGGTTTTATAAGCTGATGTAGTACTTGACCCTTCGTTATCAGTAATCGACAAAGTTTTTTGAGGTCTTATTTAAGTGGTTAAGGTACCCTGATAGGTAATGTTGACCGGGGGTGGTTCATTTCGTTGTCAAATATTACCTTCTAAAAAATATTTATATAAAAAAATATATTTTTTCAGTCTGTTCGGTCGTATTGTTTAAGGTAAATATTAAGAGCTATGTTGTCCTGTTAGGTTTAATGGTTCATGAATGTTTTTCTAATTTTATTACTTGTTGTTTTCGTTTGGTTATAAATTGTTGTGGGTGGATGACGCT
>CAKMZU010000078.1:9077-11842 GCA_929200485.1 uncultured Gammaproteobacteria bacterium
CTAGTTTTCATTATTGTTTATCTACTTTAAATTTTAATAAAGTTAATATATATTTTTTAATGTCTATTAAAAAATTTATTTATGTGAGTGTTATTTTATCTATCTATATGGTCTTAGGTTTATGTTTTTGTGTGGTTCATATTTTTGGTTTTTATATTCTACATTTTGACTTTTTTTATTTTGGTATGGGTTTCGTAATTTTTAAATATTAATGAGGTGTATAAAAATATTATGTAACATTATTTATGTTTTGTTATGTTGAATAATGTTAATTAGAGCATGACCGAAAAGGTCTGAATTTAGCCTGTATCGAATAGATCAAATATCAATGGTTAATAAGCCCTGTTAGGATGGTGCTGAGATTGTCAGTTGTATCATGAGTTCGATGTGCGTGTGGTTAGTGGCTTTTTGCATTGAAAATTATATTTTGTAGGTGTTGAGTTATACGATGGCGTTGATAGCTATACATTTGATTTTCGTAAGGTTTAGATGGTGCTCCGTCATCAGCTTGTTCAAATGAGTATATTCATGCTTATTTGTCTATATTTATTCTCTCCAGTTTAGATTTATTCCGTTGATTAATTTATGATTTTTTATTTCTATTGTTGTTAATAATTCTATTCAGGTAAATATATTTTATAAATTATATTTTGGTGTATGGGTTGGTTTTTTTTCGAGTCAGTTATTCTTCGCTTAGTGAATGTGTTATTTAATGTTCGACATTAAATATATCGTAAAAGATCATATTATCATTGATATTTTTAATAAATTGCTTAAAGGTTATAAAAAAATAAATTAATTATATTGATTTTATTTGAACGAATATGATTTTTTATATATCTATATGTTTAAAGGTTGTAAGTGTTGTGGTGGTTTTCATGATTTCTAAGGCTGTTAACTTTAATTTTTCATTTTTTAGGCCATTTCTTATTTTCGTCTTTTGTATGTTTTCTAGCTTTGCACAGTGTGGTGATAGTTGGGGTTGGAAGAAGTGGTTGTGTAAGGATAGTTTAACAAATTACTTTCTCGACTGTAAAAATAAGCCTGAGGGTGATATACGCCAGCCAACTATTATTATGTGTACCGGCTATGTTGGTGGGGAATGTTCAGAAACGAAATGTATAGATGCAATTGGGCATCGTTGCATAGAAGCAAAAGACATTGCTGTGGATGTTATTGATGAAGGTATTGAGGTTTGTAATCAAACGGCTAAATACTTAAAAGTGCATTCTGACATATTACAAAATAAAAGTACCGAATGTGTTGGGCCTACAAAAATGTATACGGTTAGTTATATGGAGGGGACTGATAAACCAACTCCAACAGAATACACTCCCCACGATTCTAGTCCAGCGTTGACAGAGCCGACAAGCTTGTATCCGAGTAAAGAGACAACTACGCGCTTTAGTCCTACAACAGCTGCCGAAACTGCCAAGACGGTTATTGTAACAACAATCGCCTGGATAACAAATGCTCTTAGTACAACTGAATCACCTCTAGCATCTTCACCTACAAATATTACAGATATAAACAGCTCATTTACAAGTAATCATTCAATGAATGTGCATCCTACCGATGTTTCAACAACAGAGATGGTTAGGGATGTCCTTGAATACACCAAGGATTTAGGAGTTGACGCTGTATCTACAGTTTATACGGATCTATCTGACTGGTTATCTACAACTCTTGCTGCTCAGGACGATGATGATGATAGTGGCTTAAATCTTAAAATAGCAATGATAGCTGGGGGTTCAGTACTAACAGCACTAGCAGCAGGAGCTACTATATATTCGGTTTATCAATGCCGTAAGCAGAAAAAGTGTTGTTTTAAAGATTTAGAAGCTCCACCAGCGGCTCATTTTAATTTAACGAGATTTGATGGAAATGAGGGTGGGGGTGAATTTTTAACAGGTAATGGAAAAGATCAACTCTTGCCGAATAAGGATCGATTCGAGTAAGCAGATGAATCTGGCGAACTGGTCTCATTCATTACTTCTTCTGACAGTGAGGCGTTTATCGTTAGCTCTCATGCTCACAAACCGTCGAATGTTATGAGATTGCAACCCTAACTCGCAAAAGAAGCAAGATTGGCGTAAATATGGCAAGTATGGCAACAAAAAGTTAAATAATGGCGGTTAAGTGGTTATCAAAGAATCGTTTGAATGGCTTTCGTGAAATTGAAATGATCGGTTTTATCCTTGTAAAGCTCTGTGTATTTTTATCACAATAAGACATTCCTAAAAATATAAGTGATAACAATGACGGTTGGAATCGATCTACCTTGGACCAAAATGATTAATCCGCAACTGGCAGATTTGCAAGATGGTAAGATATCATTGAAACAAACGCCTGAGGCTATTCATCTCAATCATAATGGCGATATGCATGCTGGCGTGATTTTTTCCATGCTGGAAATGGCTGGTATGGGGGTTGTGGTTATGCTATTAGGTAAAAAAGCTGATGATTCACTTGTGCTGATCAAAAATATCTCAATTGATTTTATCAAGCCTGCTGAAGGTGAAACGACCTTTACAGCGAGCCTTTCTGATGATCAAAAAGGTCGTATTCTCGATAAAATAGCTGCTAAAGAAAAAATCGTCGAGATTGTTGAGGTGGTAGCTTTAAGCAAAGACAAGGTTGAAGTGGCGAGTGCCAGATTGACCTGTTATATAGCGCCCAAAGCTGCTTAGTTTAACGACGGCTTTGCTGGAAATACTAGTACTTCGATTCACAGCATTTGTCCTGTTCAGTGGCTCAGTAAAATG
>CAKMZU010000079.1 GCA_929200485.1 uncultured Gammaproteobacteria bacterium
ACGAGCAAGGTGCTCCCTCTCTGAAACAGCTAACATGTGATTAGAGGCAGTCGCCGCCACAGGAAATATCCAATGTTTGGAATCAACACCTAATTGAACCGCTTTTTCCGTTGAGCAAACCAATATTGCTGAGGCTTGATCTACATTCCAACTACTATTGTGGCGTTTGGTATAGGGAAAGGCCAACATGGGATTTTTATCGCTGGCATTTTTGATGTCATCACTTTCGATAACCTGTTGTTTCCATGCATCCGGGTTGTTCGCCGCCACTTTGCTAAATTGATGATAAAGTTCGCCAACCTTTTCTCGGTGTGATTCTACTGTCAGCGAGTGATCTTTCTGATAAACAGAATCCATTAGCGCATAATAACCAACGGGCATTGCCAAACCTGCATTGGTTTCAGCTGACAACCATAACTCCTGTTCGGGTTCAATCAAACGATCTGGTTCAGGTTGAGGATCAACGGCAGGTAATTCAACCTGATTTATTCCTGCCATTAAATCACGGTATTTCGCTTCACCACCAGCGGCCAAGCAAAACGATTTATTACCCGCTTGAATATCTAAACAGGCCTGAGAAATCAAATCCTGCTGAAGAACACCAATTTTTTGAAAGGTCGTCGCTGCCTTGGTTGCACCTATGGCTTGCTTAATCAGGGCGGCGGGATTGTTGAAGCTCCACATCCCTTGGCATACGGCAATCGAATCCACTTGGGATAAAAGTGATATGTCGAAATGTTGACTCGCAGCTTTATTTGCCGCATCAATCATCAAGCCCACAGCATCTCGGCCATCTAAAAGGGCGTCAGGGTTATCAATTTTTTGAGTTACTGCTGCTAGAGAGATAATAACAGGGGTAGTTGAATTAATCGGTGCATTCATGAGACTTGATAAATGTAGTGTAAAAGACAATTTTTAACACATTTACCTATGACTGAACACATTTTTTGTTGTTTTTAGGGTGAATACACCAGTGAATAGAAGCAAGAACTCTTTTTTGTTTTGCTGAGTATTATACGTTAGAAGCAATTATATGCTTATTTAAAGATGAATGCTGCGTGAATAACACAATCAACCAAAGCCAATGCCAAAAAGCACCAATAAGTGAATTTAATCCAGTTTCTTTTTAAATAAAATGGTGGCCAACAACATGGTCAACAAAAAGAAACCTAATAGAAACAATACATCAGGCATCAAACCGCCTAACTGCGCTCCGCGTAAAAGAATTCCTCTCGTTAACCGAATAAAGTGAGTCATCGGCAATAGTTCTGCCAACCACTGAGCTGCCTGCGGCATCGCATCATAAGGAAACATAAAACCCGACAAAAGAATAGAGGGCAATAAAATAAATATAGATAGCTGCATAGCACCAAGCTGGTTAGGTGCTTTTACTGAAACCAATAAACCCAATCCCACATTGGCAAAAATAAACAGCATGCAGCAAAAATACAATAAGCCAAAATTGCCGACAAAGGGCAATTGGAATAAAAAATGACCTAATAAGAGAATCAGAGATACTTGAATCAAACCAATCACCATATAGGGAATTAATTTACCTATCATTAATTCCATACTTGAAATGGGCGTGGCAATTAAAATTTCCATGTTTCCTCGCTCTCGCTCCCGAACCAAAGCAACTGCCGTAAAAAACGTCAGCGTCATGGTTAAAATAACGCCTAATAAACCGGGTACGGTAAAGAGAGCCGAGCGTTGTTCCGGGTTGTATAGCAATTCAACTGCGATAGTATGAGGTATCTGATCAGCAGAAATAGAACTTGACTGAGTGAATGGAAAGGCCCGCAATGCTTTTAATGCGCCAGCCACTACCGTATCTGAACCGTCCACAATAAAGTGAGCCAGCGGATCATTATTCTTATCGTTATACCGCTTTTCGAAATCACGCGGAATTAATAGGCCTGCTCCGACCTTTCCAGCCCTAACTGCCTCCATAATCCTAGACGGGCTATCAAAAAACTTAACGACATCGATGATTTGTGTCGCTTTTATATCTTCAATAAATTGTCTCGATAATTGTGTTTGGCATTGATCAACAATCGCAATAGGCACATGACGGACATCGGTATTAATGGTATAGCCAAACAATAGCAACTGAATCAAAGGCACCATAACTACCATGGCAAAGGTTAATCTATCGCGCTTTAATTGAATAAATTCCTTAACAAAAATAGCGGTAACACGACTTAAAGCCCCCTTATTAAAGCCAAGGCGATTCATTCTTTATCTAACCTGCATTTTGTCGTCTGCGTTGCAGCAACAAAGACATCTTCAATGGTTGCCTTAATTTTTCGTACGCTGAATTTGGGCCCAATGTTTTCTGAAACAATACGCACTGGGTCTGCTTCTTCCTTACTAACGATCACACGAAGCACCAATCCACTTTGCGCAACAGCCAGTACCTGTTTCATTTGCATTATCGAGTCCGTCAGTGGCGTAACATTTTCACCTTCAACCAATACCACCTGATGACTAAACTCGTTTTTAAGCTGATCGGTTTTTCCATCCGCCACCTTAATGCCATCATTGAGCACCGTTAAATAGTGACATCTTTCTGCCTCATCCATTAAATGCGTTGAAATAAGTATGGATGTGCCAACACTTGCCAATTTAAAAAACTTAGCCCACATTTCACGCCGTGTATTCGGATCAACCTCGGATGTTGGCTCATCAAGAATCAATAATCTGGGCTCAGTCAATACAGCTGCAGAAAATGCCAATCGTCGTTTTTGCCCACCACTTAATGAGCCGGCAAGTTGAGACTGATATTCGACTAAGTCATTATCGATCATGACCGCGTTGAGTCGCTCTTTTGCCAATGCGGCAGGAATACCTCTGACTTTAGCAATAAATCGCAGATTCTCTTTAATGGTTAAATCTTCATATAACGCAAACTTTTGCGTCATATAGCCCACTTGATCTCTGACTTGACTTGCATGCTCTGGCATCGACAAGCCAAGCACATGAATATCACCTTCTGATGCATCCATCAGCCCACACATCATCCGAATCGCAGTCGTTTTTCCTGAACCATTCGGTCCAAGAAACCCATGAATGCTGCCTGACTTTATATTCATATCTAAGTTGTTCACAGCAACAAACTCACCGAAACGCTTGGTTAACCCATGAACCACAATCACATCATCGATTAATTTCATGAGCCATTTCGCGGATGTTTTATTCGTGAGGGGTGAAGCATTTGAACAGGAATACCTAAAGGAAGTTTTTTAGCGGTCTCCTCTAATAAATCAATCTCAGCTACAAACATCAAACGGCTTCGATCATTTTCCGACAAAGCGTAATATGGGGTAAAACTGGCAACGGATGAAATAAAGCGAATACGCCCTTTAAACGCAGAGGATATACCATCAACTGTCAGTAAGGCTTCACTGCCTTGTGACACTAACCCCAACCATGCTTCAGGTAAATAGACTCTGGCCCACGGTTTATCTCCCGCTAAAACCGTCGTTAACACAGCGTTCATCGGTGGTTTATCGCCAAGTTTATATGGGAAACTATCTACCTTTCCTGCCCGATGAGCGACAACGGTATATCGCTTAAGTTGCAGCTGCTGATACTCAAGTTCTGCAATACTTGATGCCAATGTGGCTTTCGCCGCTTCAATTTGCTCCACTCGATAACCTGTATTCATTTCGTTTAAGGATTCTTGAGCAATTTTTTCTTCACTTTTTGATGCTTCGTAAATTTCACGTGCATCATCAAGTTGTTTCTGAGTATTGACGCCTTGCCGCCTTAAGCGCTTTTGTCGATGGTAGTTGGTTTCATTGTTTTTACGCACGATCGTTTTTGCTTCAAGATTTGCACGGGCTTGAGCAATATCTTCTTCTCTATAGCCTGCTTCATATTGGGTAAGCTGCCACCTTGCCTGATCCACTGTCGCTGATAGTTTATGAACCAATGCCAGCTGCAGGCTATCGTTAATTTTTAATAGCGCCTGACCCTTGCTGACATAATCGCCCTCTTTAACAAAAATATGCGTAATATTTTCTGATGCGACAGCACGACCATTAATCCTGTCCCATTCCAGGGTACCCAGCGCAAGTTCCTTAGCGTCAAAACAGCCAGAAATAAAAAGGAATGAGAGACAGATAATCGATGAACGTAACTGAGAAAACCGCTTTTTCAACAAGCTGTTATTGCGTTTCGCAATGATTGTCAGGTAGTTTTTTCGGTCAATAGCATCCTTCGACAGGCTCAGGATGAGCGAGAGGGCATACAATCCAGTCATTCTATACACAACCCAGTCATTCTATACACAACCCAGTCATCCTGAAGCACAACCCGGTCATCATGAAACACAACCCGATCATCATGAGCCTGTCGAAGGATGCCGAATTAACCCGACAACCTTTTGAACCGGATCAGTAATTGGTATCACGAGAAATTCACTCATCACATTACCCACCACTTGTTCGCATAACAACTAACAAAAAGATGACTGGTGAAAGCTAGCATAGTTAGTACTTGATGAATAGTGCTTCTATTTGGGAGTCAATTTCCATACATTTTCAACCAAGTCAAAACCTACATCTAACATGGCTTTGGCATCCTCGGATGCCAGTTGTTTGATGTCATAGGATGCTGCATAAAGTTGTTTGATTTCATCATAGGCTATTGAAAAAGGAGGGCCTTCAAGCAGCGATTGATCGTAATCAAAACACACCAACAGTGTCTGCGCCTGTCTGGTTATCTGCTGGAGGTGTTTCGCATATTGAATGCGTGTAGATGCTGGCAGTGCAACCAATGCACCGCGATCAAAAATTGCATTAACAGGCCCCAAATCCACTGCTGTCAATTCAAAAAAATCACCGACAAAAAGGTCAATGCAATCAGCGCTATATTTTTTTAGCTGGCCAACTGCTGTGACTTCCGGTTCAAGTGACATCGACTCAAACACTTGCCCGATTGCAAGCTCACTCAGTTCTACGCCACAAACTTTATAGCCTTTTGAAACCAGCCAGGGAATATCTACCGTCTTGCCACACAAAGGGATAAACACTCTAGCACCCCTGCTTAAACTCATCGCATCTATATATTTCACCAAATGCGGGTTAGGCTCATCAGCATGCCAGCCTGCTTCGTTTTTTTCCCAGCGTTCACGCCAGAAATCATAATCCATAAAAACTCTCCGATTAAAGAAATTTTTTGGGATAAATTTCGTTCGTTGCAGTCTAAAAGAAAACAACCTGAAAAGCCTAATCACTATGCTGGATTCAATCATCGGAATCATTGCTAGAAGCTGCTTTTCATTGTGCAGTCTTTGTATTGGAAATGAAGTCTGTGATGAAAATAGCATGATAGTTAACAATGACTGTATAGAAAATAATGTAATTTTTTATGAAAACCAAACATTTGATATGAAAGAATATACTGACACTAACCGTATGCGTAATCAACAAATAATAGAATGTAAGAGAGTTGTCGACGCTTACTCTCAATATATCAAAGAACAAAAATATCGTAAGGAGGCATTAGAAAACTATGTAGATGTCAATTTTGAGATGGAGCAATGGAGAAAAGAGAATCCCAAGCTCGTTAAAAAGTGTATACAATTCGCTAAATATATGTCACAACACAATGAAAGGATAACAGTAAGCCCTAAAAAATACACATCCCTCCCATAGACTGGCCAAGGTATATAGAAACCCATCAGAATTGCCCGAAGAAAGGCAGGCAGCCATTCGTCATCTGTCAGCACCTTACCTTGAAAGCTATCAGGCATTGAACCCCAAGCTCCATTTCCGAAAAATGGACCAACCCAATGCGTTAGCTTTAATGTCCGGTGATATTATTTTTACCGATGCGTTTATTGATCTTGCCGAAAACAATGAGGAAGTTCTCGCTGTTTTCTTCCATGAAATTGGGCATCTTTAGCATAAACAATTTTTACGACGTCTCATTCAAGATACGATGATTTCTGTATTAGTGGTTTTCATCCTGGGCGATATAGAAATGCCGGATTTAGTAGCCGGTGCACCAACCTTATTATTGGATTTATCCTACTCGCGAGACTTTGAAGAAGAAGCTGATCGATTTGAGTTTAAGCAAATGACCCATTTTGACGTGCCTGTGGATGCATTAGCGAGCATTCTAACCAAGCTGACGAATGAACCTGATCTCATGCTCAATCCTTCAAAAAAACTGATGTTCATCGACATGACACTCAAGAGCAATCCATCGACTGGACTTATCTAAGCTCTCACCCATCAACCTCTGATCGCATTGCAGCTATCGAACGATTTAATGAGACCGGCCAAGCGCTAACTCGAAAAGAAAAGGTAGAAGGGCTAACCGGTAAATAAGTTAACATAAGCGGGTTCTATGCGCATGTTAGTTACACAAGCAATTGCTCTACGAAGGGCCGAAGGTGACTGCTCCATTCAAACATCAAATCCACTAGGATTTAAACAATTTGTAACCGCACGACTGACAAACCCATGAGGGGTTTTGTGAATCAAAAAAACAGCCGACAATGGTAACTGCCGAGGTTTTCATTTCGGCTAACTTCATTATGTCTTCTGGAGGCAATCCGACATAAACATCTTTTAATGCTGTCGATTGACATCTGGGACAAACTTTGGGTTTTTTCTTAAATTCTGGGTGCATAAAGCATTGATTTCATATTCTCTCGACAGTTTAGACTTAAAAAAGCCTTTGAAATTCACAACACTTTACAGCTTGGTAATTTTGCAAATAAGAAAGCGGATAAAAAAAGAAACCTATAGACAAGGGGATTGAAACGAAAGTTTAAGCCGCTTGGCGATAGGTCTCCTTTACGTTTTTTTTATGTTTACGATAACCTTTTTTGGCTGCGCGTTTACGGTTTATTTCCGTCTTGGCACGATTAAAGCTATTGGCATTTTTTGCCACAGGATTTCGTTTATTCATTGCTTTCTCCTTTTAAAAGTCTGCGTTTTTTAGACTAATTTATCATCGGTTTGTTCAAAATCGTCACAACAATCGATAACGCTGACAGGCATAAACGTACCACTAAGCCATACGATTGATAAAGCGCTTTCTTGAGCAGCATATAAATGAGCGGGCTGTACATTGCATTATTATTTTTGCGGGCTCATATCTTTTTTAAGTGCGCACTCATAAGCATCAACAAGTTTCACATTAGCATTAAGCTTACCCTTACTTTTAAGATAATCTTTAAAGGCTGGAAAATGATTCCGAGCGTCAACTAATTTCTTCATAGGTGCAACCCCACCTCTCCATAGACATTTCAATGCTCTAAATGATTCCGGAACTTCCTCGTTATCTTTTTTTCTTGATGATGTATCCAGTTTTCTAGGTATATAGACCCTAACCTTGTCATAATAAGCGCAAATAAGAGGATTAGTATATCCCTCAATAATGTTTTTGCGGTATTTACTAGCTAATTCGTTCATAAAATCTTCACTAACACACGTCAACTTGGCAGGCTCACCTACATATACAACCGGCCCCTTTTTATTCCACTGCTTTAGCACTTGAAGAGGAATATCACCTGAAGTCTCAATATCAGAATTAGAGGGCCAAATCATAATTAACGCATTAGCCTCGGGATGATTATCGATAGCGCTAAGCGCATCTTCTTCTAGTACATTATATCCAGATTTATATTTAGATTTTGAAAGGTTTCCACTCATATTATCCGTAGCTATTACAGGTAAGTTACAATGCTCCGAAATGAATTTCTCTGCCCATGCCTGCCCTGACATCACAGATAAACAAACGCTTACTCCTTCTTTTTTTAACATGTTACCCACTTTCTCAATCCACCCCTTAGAAGGGTAAGAACATGTGCCGAACATATTGAGTCCAATATTTCTTTTCTCCTCTTTAAGGGTTTTATATTTAGAGGGGGGATTTTCAGGTAGTCTCCCTAAAGCAAGTTGCTGAAAGTATTCATTTAGCCCTGCATTTGATGAAACAGATAAATAGAATAAAAAAAAAGTAAAAAAATATATATCTGTAATTTTTTTCAACATAAATAAACTTTAAAAAGTATAGTAGTCATAATCTCAAGTTAGACTTATATTACGTAAGAAGTTCAGCAATCTCTCGACTAACTAAAAACCAAAACTATCAAAAGAAAAAACAGTACGGGCACAATAAAAATGCTACAAAATTATAAAAGAAAGGGAATCTGCTTGAAATCCGAAAATTCAAAGGAAGTCAAATAGGTACAATATTTCCAACTTTCTTTAGTTATCATATTTACCAGAAGTTTAGCGAAGTGATGAGATCCTTCATGACGTCAGAGATTGATCAGTTTTACAGCTTTATGAGGATATTTATGCAGCTATTAATATAAAATTATCACTCTGAATTCTTTCGATTTTTTATTGGTAAAATGAACGGAATCAAAGTTATCACGATAATAAATAACGCAGATACCTATAAACACACCACTAAACCATAAGCTTGAAAAAGCCTGCCTGAAAGCACAGCAAAGATAACATGACAATTAACAGGCAATTGGACGCAGGAATAGCACTTCATTTGACTTTCATTCACTACCAAGCCTTCGTTTACAAGGGTTTCGCTAGCTGTTGGCGGTAATTTATTATCTTCTACCTCCCTTACTTTAGCATCCTTCATCATCACTTTCTGACTTTGATTTACTACACACCCCAGTAAAAGCCCTCTCTAGTTTATAAAATGAATCACTAGGTTTTTCTATTATACCTTTGAGTTTATCCATTAAAGCTGTAAAGTCTGCGTCTATTGACTCACCTTTTTCCTGAGTCATCCCACATTCATAATTCAAACGTGAGAGCCAATCTTTTTGCAACAATTCCTCTGGATCTTCTTTGATTGGTAACTCATCATTTTTATTGGGTAAATAAACCCTTACGCCATCCTGAGAATTCACAAAACGCGGGTTTATATAATCACCAATAACGTGTTTATCATAATGGCTGTATAATTTGTTCATAAAACCATCACTGGCACATTCCCCACCTCTAGGCTCGCCTATATACACTACTGGACCCTTTCTATTCCATTTATTAATAACCTCTAGAGCAACATCACACCCAGTTTTTTCATTCACACCCCTAGGCCAGCTGATAAATAGAGCGTCAGCCTCAGGATGGTTATCAATAGCGCTAACAGCATCTTCCGTTAATACATTATATCCTGATTTAATAGCAACCTGAGAATAGTCCAAACTCCCATCATCCGTAGCTATGACAGATATTCCGTAATTTTCTGATAAGAATTTTTCTGACCACGCCTGCCCTGACATTACAGACAAGCATGTTTTTACGTTTTTCGTTTTAAGCTTCTCAGCTACTGACCCCAGCCACCCCTTGCAGGGATAAGCATATAACCCATACAAATAAAGTCCGATGTTCATTGTATCTTGAGCGCTATATTCATTTTCAATAGGTAGGGATTCTGGCAGATTGCCACGGGCAATATCTACATAATATTGATCTGGTGCAGACTCTAAAGTTATCGACATAAATTGAATTAAACACATCAGACACGACAGTAGAAGCGATTTAAAAATCATGACCTAAAGCCTAAAATTAAAAACAATGTCTATAAATGCGACAACTAAAATCATTAATAATTCAAGTTAAAGTTAAAGTTAAAGTTAAAAAAATTAAAATAGAATATTTTTTATGCTGTTCTTCTGCATATCCTGGCAGGTTTTTTAGTTTTTGTTGCTGGGAAATCAGGAAAATGGGAGTTGCTGAAGCCCGTTTTTATTACACCCTTTAGGCAGGCTTCATTTAGATGAGGCATCTTTTTGTGATTTCTATTGTTTTGAAAAACTGTAATACAGCTAGTACTTCGATTCACAGCATTTGTCTGGTTCAGCAGTCACAGATTTTTCTGTGATAAGGCGCAGGTACGCCGTAATACTCCCGTCTTTCAAGTGCCTGCAACGCAGTCACGGAGAAATCTGTGACTGCCCTTTGGGTGGCATTTAAAATGCCCATGTCTGCGTTCGATTTGCTTGCTATAGAATAACTATTATCTTCACAAATCTGCCTTAACATGAACATTTTACTGAGCCACTGAACAGGACAAATGCTGTGAATCGAAGTACTAGCCTGAAGGTTAATCTGGAGAGTTACTCATAATGCTACTGGATTCTTTACCTGCCATTTGCTCTAAATCCTTATCGATAAAGAAGAGTGCCTTACCATCTTCGCCAACCAGTTTAATTTTATCAACAATAGACTTAAACAATTTTTCTTCTTCATGCTGCTCAGAAACATACCACTGAAGAAAATTAAAGGTCGAATAGTCTTGATTAGTAAAGGCTGCATGCGCAAGGGCGTTGATTTTTGCGGTCACAGTTTTCTCATGCTCGTAGGTGTATTCAAATAGCGAAAGTAGCGACTTGAAATCTGCTTTTGGTGAATCAATTGCACCAATCAGCGGCATTGCCCCTGTTTCGCTGACATAAGTAAACAGACGGTGCATGTGCTGCATTTCTTCATCGGCATGCACTTTCATAAATTTCGCTGCGCCATCAAAGCCATTATCTTCACACCAAGCGCTCATTTGAAGATAAAGATTGGATGAATAAAATTCCAGATTGATTTGATCGTTGAGTTTATCGATCATTGACTGCGAGAGCATAACGCCTCCAAATGTAATAAAGCGATTTTATTGTTCAAACTTTAGGCAATATTTTATATCGAGAGTTCAATCGTTCAACTCCCGCCATTCTATTGATAGATATGGCTCTAAATAACAAGCACTGCAGGTTGCCTTAAGCCGAATCGAATACCAATGCATCATATATGTAAAAGCCTAAACTTTAAACCCAACACGAATAATATAGGCCTTATTACAAGTAAATTGGCACCTTTAACCTTCTATCCTTTAATTTTTTAGCCATTGATTAATAAACTGGTAACGCTTTTATATGAGAGTTCATGAAACTTTCCAGCTAAATACATAATCTATTGATTAACATCTTTGGAGTTTATTATGCGTTTAGTATTGAGTTTTCTATTTATCAGTTTATGTAATCAGGCTTTTCCAATGATGAGTGATTCCTCAGAGGCTGAGAAAGCAGCAATGCCCCCCTCCGAACAACGCACTTTTCTGGATTCATTAAAAACTAATCCAGCAACACAACATCAAAAAACAACGCGAAGAATAGTTTATTTATTGGCTAGACTAATTCCAAAGAATAAAAGCGAACAGCAAGCAGATTTTTTAACTAACCAACTACACCAACCTCTCGTATCTTCGGTTGAAGAACTGTTTAACCTTGGAGAAATTGATATGAATATTTTATATAAATTACACCAAGATGATATTTTGACAGGGTTTGGCCAGACCTTGCGTTTCCCTAAAAAAGGGGCACCTGAGAGTTTTACTCAATGGCTAGGAGAAAACAGTGAAGCTGAAAAATTTTGGTCTCTTCGCAAGGACCATAGTGTACTCAGCTATCCAGATTTTTGTAGCGATGCAAAATATCGCTTTTATCGAGTTTTACTCGCAGGCCAACGAGATGGAAAAATTGTAAATTACGATGATAGTCCACAAATTAATCTTGATTTGGGCGGCGTTAAAATCAAAGATGCTTTATATACCATGTTCAAATGTCACCAGCTCTTTGGTGATGACTTTGATTGCAAGCACGCGTTTGACAACTTCATGCCACAAGAAGGCACGACTTCAAAAACCGATAGCACGAATGATCCGAGAAATAAACGTC
>CAKMZU010000080.1:0-4871 GCA_929200485.1 uncultured Gammaproteobacteria bacterium
CCCTGCAAGATGAATCAAGATTAAACTTGACGCTCTAACGCACGTGTCACAGGGAAGAGCGCAGCGACGATCCGACGGACAAGCTTGTTAATACAATTTTCAATTGAACCTATTATAATTTAATTGTCTATAACAATACTATGGAACCAAATTGCATCAAATGATACTATGCCATATATAGCTTGTTTTACTCAGTTCTTGAAGATGTAGATTAATGATAATTAAATTTATCAACTGTTATTATTTTGACATCATTCAATAAATTAATTATTTATCATGCAGTTACGCTTAAACATCTCTTTTTTATCTAATATCATCAAAGCAATATTATTACTAGCAATCTCAATGCATGCCCATCCTGTGGTAACAAAAGAAAAAATAATGTCATGGCTTTTTTGTGGTTACATCCAAGCCAATATGACTAATAATATTGGCACCAACAACGAAACAGTCATTCAAAAATTTGAACTTTATGCTGATGTAATTTTGGATACCTTTACCCTTCTTTCAAACCAAGGCATCTTGGAGCAGGAATTAAAGCAAATGGCTATAATATTGAGTCAAAGTGATTATAACTATTCTCAACAGAAATTAAACCGTATTGATTCGGCATATTGGTATTAACGCACTTGTCACAGGGAGGAGCGCAGCGACGATCCCGTGGACATATATGGACGCTCCGATAATCCCAAGCAAAAAGATCTCTTTAAATGACTATTATGAGGATGATTTTGATCAACAGAAAGTAAATTCAGGAGTAAAAGAGCTCCTCGATACCTGTAGCCGAGTTATTATTACTCACTCACAAGGTAATTTTTATGGAAATCCAAGGATAGACAAACGTAAGATAAAGCAATAAGCCTATAATTCGCTCCCCCCAGACCTGTCAAAGTGGCGTTAAATATTCCTATCCATACAGCAACTCTAAGATGATGCAGAATGATATTTCATTCACTTATCATTTAATTTCTTCAAATCCATAGAAAACATAAAAAATGCATCAATACTTAAGGTAACCCCTATATTTAGGAGCAGACCTTGATTGCCATTATTTTACCCATTGGGTTGATGCTTTTTCTCAGCCTCTGCCGAGTGCCCGTTATCGCCAGCATTATCTTTTCATCGCTTCTGGCAGGCTGCCTATCACATTTAGGTTTGCACAACACCCTGCAAAGCTTTAATACCGGGATAGAAAATGGTGCAAGTATAGCGTTGAGTTACGCGCTGCTAGGGAGCTTTGCCACAGGTCTTGCCAAAACAAAAGTACCACTTTGGGCGTGCGAGAAAATTTCGGTTTTATTGCTCGCGACTCGAACCCAATGGCCAAAGGTGATTCTTTTTTCAACACTGCTGGTGGTCGCGATATTTTCACAAAACATCATCCCTATTCATATTGCCTTTATTCCTATCATGCTACCGCCACTTTTATTACTGATGACTCGTATGTCTGTGGATCGACGAGCCATTGCCTGTATGCTGACTTTTGGATTAGTGGCGACTTATCTCTATATTCCTGTAGGCTTTGGTGCAATCTATCTCGAAGAAATTTTATTAAAAAACTTAAAGTTTTCAGGGCTTGATACCCAAGGCATCAATTTATATCTTGCGATGTCCCTCCCTATTCTCGGCATGTTTATTGGTCTGTTAATCGCACTGTTTTTTACCTACAAAAAACCCAGAGCTTACGCAGAGAGTGTGGAAAATATCCAGCTGGCAATACCAAAGACACCGCCAAAAATAAAGATTGCCGCCTGTATTATTGCAGTTATCACCACTTTTTCAGTACAGTTAGCGACTCATTCAATGATTTTAGGTGGATTGATGGGGTTTGCCATCCTCGTATTATTTCGCTTGATCAAGATAGAAGAAACTGAAGGTATCTTTGTTTCAGGTATCAAAATGATGGCAAGCATCGGTTTTATCATGATCAGTGCACAGGGTTTTGCGCAAGTTTTGAGAGATACTGGAGAAATTACTGTACTGGTCAATAGTGTAGGTCAAATACTTGCTGAACATGAAGGGATTGGCGTATTTGCCATGTTATTCGTTGGCTTGCTGATCACCTTAGGCATTGGCTCATCATTTTCTACTATCCCGATTATTGCGACAATATTAGTGCCCATCTGCTTAAGTGCAGGGTTTTCGCCATTGGCTATCGCTGCACTCATAGGTACTGCCGGTGCATTAGGTGATGCAGGATCTCCAGCCTCAGATTCTACCCTCGGCCCTTCCGCCGGATTAAACTCCGATGGGCAGCATGATCATATAAGAGATACCGTCTGGCCAACCTTTATCCATTTTAATATCCCCTTGCTGCTATTTGGCTGGGTGGCAGTGATGCTACTAAAATAAATAAAGCCAAATAAAACAGTCAGTTAGCCGCTAATTTTATGCTATTTATCACTTATTGAGCCGTTCGTTTTTCTGGAGCATCAACAAGAACGGTCAATGGCTTTCCACCTTTTTCACTGACATAATAGACATATAAAACAGCAGGCTCGTCACCCATGTTTTCACCGAAGTGATTGGTATTCACCAATTCGTTAAACGCTTCCCCTTCTTTAAAAATTCTGGCTTTGCCATCTGCTGTGGTGATTCTCAATGTCCCCTTCATAACCACACCGGTATTGATGACGGGATGATAATGCATAGGTAATTTCATTTTGGGTGGAATAGTAATTTTTAACAGCTGAATTTCGGGTTCACCTGCAGGATAGGCAGGAAGCTTTGCCCCATCCCAGGATTCACCTGACTTAAGCATGGTGACAACTTCAACTTTATCATTATAAAAAGAATCTTTTGAAAGTTTTTTTTCTTCACCGCAAGCATGGGTAAGATTTGCAATAAGCATCAAAGAACAAATAAAAGGAAAAAATTTCATAGCTCACCTGAATGGTTTTCATCTTTGGTAGTATTGGAAATTTTTTTTCTTTATAAGTTCACCCAACACCAAAAAAGATGGCTATTTTGTCTATAGAACCAAGCTATACATTGCAAGCGACATAAAAATAAAAGAATCTATATTATGGATAATAAAAAATATGTAACGGTGATAATAAGAATACTGATTTGCCTTATGATTCATTATCTGTGTCATCATGCCTGGCTCCCAACTTAGTAAAGCCAAGATTCAGGACGTTACCCTTTGCGCTATATCGAAGGCTTGCTCGAATTAAAAACCCTGCTGCTTCGGAGAGCAAAGGGATATAGACCGAAGGTGTGTTAGCCAATGTATCAATATACCTTCTGGGCAATTTATTCTCCAAAGCCCCTTCAACAAGTAAATTGAGGTATCGTCTAGAAGGTTTTAAGCCCTTAACCTGCATCTGAGTAATATACGTTGAACAAATTACCTGATCTCCTTCGCTTGTCACAACTTGTATATCTTTTACTCGATACCCCTCAGATTCAGTCAAATGCAGACGTTTAAAATCGTGCGTGCACAATCGATAAAGCACTCCCCACAATTCTGAATCCGCGTCTTCAGTAATAGAAGCAAACCCCGGCTCAACAAGAGGATACCCCTTATGATCAAACACCAGTCGGTGACCAGGCAGCTTTGCTGGGTAAGCTTCAAGTGGCGAGATATTTCTCTGCTCGATAAGCACACGCGAATTCATATTTGAACCAAAAGCAAAATACCAGCAGAAGGGTTGATCATCTCCCTGAGTCATCGACCGATGACCTCCATATTCTTTATTGATTGAAAGAAAATTCTAGCTGTAATGAATAAACAATTTAACTCAATTAATCAATTACGCTAGATTCTGTTAACACTAATTTACAAAATACGGTTTAAATAGGTATTAACTTAAAAAAAACCTCAGGATTAATCTATGAGCTCCTGTGGTGGTGCCGAGGGGACTACTGTGTCACTACCTTCTTCAGGGATGAAGTGGTCATTTTGTTGATAGGGGTTCCGATCTAAATAGCCGACAGGTGGGTAGATTGAGACCCGGGGATTTACATGAGGGTTTGACTGGTTGATATATTCTTCATATTTTGGCATTAAATCACTATCTTTAGGGGGATAGGGAAGAGTGCTAGAGGGGTCTTTATGATCGGTATGATTTTGAGAAGTTGTCACTGAGCCACTGCATTCAGAATGGGGTGGAGGTGTTGAGATAGTATCGTTATTGCAACTTGAAGAATCCGAAGCGCCAAGGGCTGTTTCTATTTTTTGAATTTTCTCATCAATTGAGTTAATAAAATTAATAATTCTTTCGCTTCTTTTTTTTCCTTCTTCTGAACCCCATGTTTCGTCTGACAAATTCTCTTTTTGTATTTCTTCATGTATTTCAAATTCTAAATCATTCCAGTATTCCTTCGCAAATTTTGCGCAATCTAATAAATTATCTGCGCTAGTTTTATGTTCTTTTGATGTGAATTCCACGTGCGATAGAGGCTGCAAATGCTCTTCAATCATTACTGATTCATAAGCGTTAATAATAATATCAGATGTTTCTTTTTCTCTTTTTTCTGCGTAGGCAAGTGTAAAATTTTTTACATTCCCCTTGGTGCCTTTTTTAAGTAGTTCACGCATATAAGTGTCGCGACGAACGGAAAAACTTAAACCATCCTTTATCATCTCGTTTTTTCTATTTTCAGGAATACCTAAGTCCTCTGGAAATGAACCGCTGTAAACTCTTACTGAGATGTTCATTAATTTAAAAAAAATATTATCTATTTCTTTATTGCTATCAGGGTTGTTTATTCCAGAGAAAGCATTGATTGAAAAAAAATAACAGAAGAAAATAACTAACAGATAAGTGAACTTCATTTAGCCTGGCTACTATTGTAGATTAAAGAATATTTTTTCTGATTAATAGATTTGACATTAGTTCATCAAAGAAGATTGATCTTTTTAAAAT
>CAKMZU010000080.1:4881-5629 GCA_929200485.1 uncultured Gammaproteobacteria bacterium
CTCAGGAACCGCATCAAACAAGTCGGCAACTAAACCATAGTCAGCCACCTGGAAGATTGGTGCTTCTTCGTCTTTGTTGATTGCAACAATGACTTTAGAGTCTTTCATGCCCGCCAAATGCTGGATAGCACCAGAGATGCCTACAGCAATGTAAAGATCTGGCGCTACGATTTTACCGGTTTGACCCACTTGCATGTCATTAGGTACGAAGCCTGCGTCAACCGCAGCACGTGATGCACCCACTGCAGCACCTAGCTTGTCAGCAACTTTGTAAAGCATCTCAAAGTTTTCACCGTTTTGCATGCCACGGCCACCAGAGATAACGATCTTCGCTGAGGTTAACTCAGGGCGATCAGAAACAGCCAGCTCTTCTTTAACAAAGCTTGAAACACCCGCATCCGTTGCAACATCAATTGATTCAACAGCTGCAGAACCACCTTCTGCGGCCACAGCATCAAAACCTGTCGCACGCACAGTCATCACTTTAATTGCATCTTCAGACTGAACAGTTGCGATAACGTTACCCGCGTAGATTGGACGCTTGAACGTATCGTTACTGACAACTTCAGAGATTTCAGAAATTTGGGCAACATCTAAAAGCGCTGCAACACGAGGCATGGTGTTTTTACCATTAGTGGTTGCCGCCGCCAGAATGTGAGAATAATCCTTGCCAATCTCAGCAACTAAAAGGCTGACGTTTTCTGCTAGCTGATGCTCGTAAGCAGCATTATCAGCCAATAATACTTTT
>CAKMZU010000080.1:5639-11664 GCA_929200485.1 uncultured Gammaproteobacteria bacterium
AAGCTTTTGCTGCTTCTTCTGCTGCCGCCTGTGCGTTTAGACCTGCAACTAAAACAGTTACCTCGCCACCAATAGCGTTAGCTGCAGCGATAGTGTTTAAGGTCGCTCCCTTTAAAGAAGCATTATCGTGTTCTGCAATAACTAAAATACTCATTCTTATAGTACCTTCGCTTCAGTTTTTAACTTTTCAACCAATTCAGCCACGGTTTCAACCTTAACACCGGCTTGACGCTCAGCAGGTGGCTCAACACTTAGCATTTTCACTTTAGAAGTCACATCAACACCTAGCTCTTCAGGAGTCAAGGTATCTAGTGGCTTTTTCTTCGCCTTCATGATGTTAGGCAAAGAAGCATAACGTGGCTCATTCAAACGCAAGTCAGTCGTAACGACTGCTGGAAGATTTAAAGAAACGGTTTGCAAACCACCGTCGATTTCACGAGTGACCTGTGCTTTACCGTCTTCAATGACGACTTCAGAGGCAAAGGTACCTTGACTCATGCCGGTTAATGCTGCAAGCATTTGCCCTGTTTGGTTATTGTCATCATCAATGGCCTGCTTACCCAAGATCACAAGATCAGGCGATTCTTTTTCGACAATCCCTTTTAGTAACTTAGCGACTGCTAATGGTTGAAGTTTTTCAGAGGTTTCAACCAAAATACCACGGTCTGCACCTAGAGCAAGTGCGGTACGGATCTGCTCCTGACAAACTTTCTCACCTAACGAAACGGCAACAACTTCAGTAGCAACCCCTTTTTCTTTTAAACGAACCGCTTCTTCAACCGCGATTTCACAAAAAGGGTTAATTGACATTTTTACATTGGCTAGATCAACGTCTGACCCATCACTTTTTGGTCGTACTTTTACGTTATAATCGACCACACGCTTGACTGCGACAAGAACCTTCATGGACTGCTCTCTATCTGGTTAATGAACTATTGTTTTTAACTAAAAGGCAGACTTAGAAAACAACGCACTAAGCCTTTTTAGAGGCGCATATACTGACTGTTCTGATGCGATAAATCAAGGGGATTGAGAGATAAAGGGGTGGACTTTCAGGTCAATTTATTGTCATTTTCTACGGTTAATGAGAATCATTATCTTTAAAATCATCAGCTTAGCTGCAAACTTTCAAATATAAAATTGCCAACAAATAGTCGTAAACGATATAATTCGCGCAATTTTACCGACCCAGTCGCAATTTCCATTTGATTCTACATGTCTCACTAAGGTCTTGCGATCGTAACAAATCGAATAAGAAACCATTCAGCGAGTGGTGAGGAGCATATCGTGGAACGTGAATCTATGGAGTTTGATGTCGTCATCGTAGGTGCAGGCCCTGCGGGCTTGTCGGCGGCATGTAAAATTCGTCAGTTAAGCGAAGACATCAGTGTTTGTGTTGTAGAAAAAGGCTCTGAAGTTGGTGCTCATACACTCTCTGGTGCAGTTCTTGAGCCACGCGCACTGAACGAGCTTTTCCCTGACTGGAAAGAAAAAGGTGCTCCATTAAACACTGAAGTGACTGGCGATGACTTCCTGTTTTTTACCAGCCCTGAAAAATCTATCAAGTTGCCTAACTTCCTGATCCCAAAACCTACGCATAACGAAGGCAACTATATCGTCAGCATGGGCAATGTGTGCCGCTGGCTAGCCGAACAGGCGGAAAACCTGGGCGTTGAAATCTATCCTTGCTTCGCGGCATCTGAAGTGCTTTACAATGATGATGGCAGTGTTCAAGGTATCGCCACGGGCGATATGGGTGTTGGCGCAGATGGCTCACACAAAGACAGCTACATGCCAGGCATGGAACTGCACGCAAAATACACCTTATTCGCAGAAGGTTGCCGCGGTCATTTGGGCAAACAGTTAATCGAGCAGTTTAAACTTGATGAAGGCAAAGACCCTCAACACTATGCCCTTGGTATTAAAGAGATTTGGGATGTCCCTGCTGAACAACACCAGGAAGGTCTAGTCATGCATGGTCTTGGCTGGCCCTTATCGGAAACCAATTCATCTGGTGGTGCTTTCCTTTATCACGCAGAGAACAACCAGGTCTTTGTCGGGTTAATTACGGACTTAAGCTACAGCAACCCACACTTGAGCCCTTTTGAAGAATTCCAACGCTTTAAACTACATCCGGAAGCCAAAAAAGTCCTTAAAGGCGGCAAGCGTATTGCCTATGGCGCAAGAGCGTTAACCAAAGGCGGACTAAACGCTCTGCCTAAAATGCACTTCCCTGGTGGTTTGATTATTGGCTGTGACGCTGGCACATTAAATGGTGTCAAGATCAAAGGTAACCATACCGCGATGAAGAGCGGTATGATTGCCGCTGAAACCGTCGTTGATGCACTGAAGAAACAGCAAGAAAATGCTGACCTTGTTCAATATGCTGATAACTTTAACAATTCATGGGTGCATGACGAACTGTATAAGTCACGTAACTTCACTGGCATCATGCATAAGTTTGGCACACTGATTGGCTCTGGTCTTATCTGGGTTGAGCAAAATATCTTTGGCGGCAAAATGCCGCTTAACTTCCGTGATACCTCTAAAGATCATGAAACACTAAAGCCTGCAAACGCCTGCGATAAAATTAATTATCCGAAGCCTGACAATGAAATCACATTTGATCGTCTATCTTCTGTATTTTTATCAAATACTAACCATGAAGAAGATCAACCTTGTCACTTAACGCTCAAAGATCCTGATGTGCCTTTGAAGTACAATCTGCCAACCTTTGATGAACCAGCGCAGCGCTACTGCCCTGCTGGCGTTTATGAAATCGTTGAATCAGAAGGCGGCGATAAGCAGTTCCAGATCAATGCTCAGAACTGCGTTCACTGTAAAACCTGTGACATCAAAGACCCGACACAAAACATTGTTTGGGTTACCCCTGAAGGTGCTGGCGGACCAAACTACCCGAACATGTAATTTCCTTCCATTTCTCGTCAGTGACTATTGCTCACTGGCGAGATTTATCCCACCTTTTCTGTAAAGCTTAAAGCTTACTATGGCAATAATTTTTCTTCCAACTGCTCAATATCAAACCCCGTGAGCTGCTTAATAAGCTGATTAGATTCAGTATATTCCCCTCGATTAAAGTGCATCTGAAGAGTTTCCAGCTCAGCCGCCGGGAGCTCAACAACCAGATACAAAGTGTAATCGTAAAAGTTGGGTTTAGGGTCACTGCCGATCTGAGGAATATTTGCCTTACTTATAGGATAAGGAACTTTTACAATGCCCTTTTTATCAGTGGGTACTGCCAGCTGAGTAAACTTGAACAACAGGAGATCATCAGAAACATAGCCTTCGCGATCAAGAATATTGACAGGGATTAACATCAGCTGTGTATGCACAAGCTCATTAACATGAGGAATCGAAATAAACCCTCCAACTCGGGCCAACTTTGTAAAGTACTGAATGGATTTTCTCTGATTTTCCTCTGACAATTGATGTAACCCTATCGATGCTGACACCAAATCATAGTGGTTTTGCTCACTTTCGGATATGTCCAGAGGGAGATTCAGATCTTCATAACGTACATCAACAATGCGCTTTTCAAGATCATTATGTTTTTCTTCAACCAGCGTTTTAAGGTTATTGCCATCAACATCTGATAAGGTAAGACACACTTTCCTGCCTTTTTCTGCAAGGCGTGCTGTTACATCCGCAATGGCTGAATACCTGGGCCCCGAGCATGCATCATACATATAAATGGGGCTACCCATATCTTTATCATTTAACGCATTAAAAAGGACTGTATTTATGTGCATTTTCAGATCAGCATGTGCTTTGCCAAAAAGTCTCATTCGCTGGCTAAAATGCTCATAGGAAGCTTGGATGCCTTGTTCTTTGCCGTGATAATTAAAGCTGTGAGCTTTCAAGGCTTCTAATTCCTCTTGCAATGGATAAGTCCCATTTCCTCCAACACCATTCCAGTGAATAAACTGTGCAATGCCTAAAAAAGCCATCTCATCGGGCACATACTGTATGGACACAAGCGATTTTGCCAATTGCTCATAAAGAGGGTTCTCAACATAAAAATCACTAACTGTTTGCCAGTAGGACGGGGCACTGTCATCTTTATTAAGAAAAACTCTGGATATCTCGTCAATGACCGGAAAAATCTCACTGGATGCCACAGCTACTCGTCCAAAGAAGCTATCTTCATTAGCAATATTTTGCTTTATTTCTGAAATATTAAATTTTTTAAAACGGGTAAATTTATCATCAGACATAAGGTATTCAGCAAAAGCCAGATTGAGCTCATAGGCCTTTAATACCCTGATAAGGCCTATCCCATACTCCAATGCCATCTTTTCAGGCTCTGATAAACCAGCCGTCTCGTGAATAATTTGATACATTTTGCGCTGTTCATTTTGAAAAAATTGTGGCGCTTCCAAAGACTTTTCATGAATGGCCTGGCAATAATATTCCCTGAATCGTTTGATAGCTAATTGCAGACTTTCATTTTCATAGCCATTATTTCTGTTCAGGCAACTGAGAGCCTCAAAAGTTTTTTCCGCAAAACTTTCTTGTTTACTCAGTATATTTTTTGCCACCGTTATCGAGGGTATTGAGCGACACTGATATCGCTTGAGCTGTGTAAGGAGACTATCATTCTCAGCTTTACGAGGATCAGTATGTTCAGCACATAACAGACTCAAACCAGCCTCTCCCAAACAATTTAGAGCAAACACTAAACACAATCCACACACAAAAAATTGCATTTTCAACATAAAGTCAGTTAAACAGAAGTAGACTCGAGTTCAATTAAGTAGTTCATTTAATCAAGCGGGCTGTTGTCGAAACCTCACCTTTGAATATTTACCGATGCTTCGGCCTCCATTCGCAATTTTATTGAACTTTGCCCCTTTTCATACGCTCAATAGTAACAACATTCCTATTTTTATCACTGACTCTTAGCAACCTGCGCGTGAGTTTAATACTAACGACGTCGCCATGGCTCTCCAGTGATCAGATAGCGAAGCTTACCACTTACAAAAAAAGTTAAATCTGTGAAAAAATACACTAGTCATAGACCCTTTTTTCTATCTTTCCCGCTTTTAGCCTTTGGAGGAAGCTATCAAGTATTTGTTCGTATCTATTTATCAGCCTTATTGGCGACATGTGATATTTAACACTCAATTTCAATCAACTTTTTTAGACTGTTTGTTAACTGTTTATTGTTCAGGAACCACTTTATGAAAACACCACTTATTTTGTTTGTATCCATCATCCTGTCAGCAACTTCCATAACCGCTTGGTCTGTTGAGCATATTGAAAATGTTGAAATTTTAGACACAGTAACCCTTGATGGGACTGAACTAGAACGTCAAGGAGCTGGCCCAAGGGTTTGGGGATTCTATGGCTGCGGAAAAACACTCTATATGACACAGAAATTTGTGCAAGAACGCTATACTCATTCTGCCCCCGAAGTCAGCGCACGTAAAATAATCGAAGAAAATAAGAAATTTGTCATACTAATCACCATAATGAGTAGTTTTGCTACCAGAAGTACATTTACTCAAAAACTTGACGAGGGCTTTGATAAATGGCCCGAAAGAAAAAATATCGAAAAAGAAATAACCCAATTCAAGGAAGCATTTCCTGAAAATTTTACTGTAGGCGATACCTTTATCATTCAGTATTCGCCAGAAACTGGGACGACGCTTTTAAAGAAAGGGGAGTCACTTCTCAAGAATGATAAACCTGAAAAAAAGGATGAAGCTCAAACCAATGATCAAACTCTTACAACTATCGACACCAACAAAGAAGAGTTTAAAAAGGGGCTTATGAATGTTTGGTTCGATCCTAACAATCCAGCCGATGAATATTTAAGAGGTTATCTAATTAACGATAATTGTAAGAGAGACAAATAATCATTTTTTGTAAATAAAACTAATCTACCGCCCTGTTAACCATCGCATTGATAATATTATTTACATAATCGCCTTTGGGTAGTGTGCGCTAATCAATCTTTAGTTCTTTAATTTCATCGGGTTCTTCAGTTTGCTTAAGCGTATTA
>CAKMZU010000081.1:0-2453 GCA_929200485.1 uncultured Gammaproteobacteria bacterium
GAATATGACAGTATTTCCGGCCTCATTACCATTGAAGACATACTCGAAGAAATAGTTGGTGAGATCGAAGATGAATTCGACGTCTCACAAGACAATCACATTAAAAAGCTTGGCACCAATGATTTCATTATTCAGGCAAAAATGTCGATTGAAGAGTTCAATGAACACTTCAATGCCAAACTTGAAAGTGACGACGCTGAAACCATCGCAGGGCTTCTAACCGAAAAAATGGGCTATATCCCTCACTCAGGGGAATCTGTTACCTTATCGCCTTTCTTATTTAAAGTTATCCACTCTGATAATCGGCGAATTCATTTGCTCAGAGTCTTTACCAAAAGCAATAAGAAATAAAACTCAGCTGATTCATGGCGTGAAACAGGCTTTATTTGGCATTCACGCCTATCATCATTTTGAACATATGTACCAAATCTGCAGGATTGCTATACTCTTGTGGATAATTGATAAAGACCCCTCATTAACGTGAAACGACCAACAGCCTTTTTACCTTATTTACTGTTATTGCTTGCAGCAGGTGCACTGATTCTTTCTTTTGCGCCATTTGATATCTGGTTCATTGCTCCCTTTGCGCTGGCGATTTTTCACCAAAGCTTATTAAAAGCCGATTTAAAACAAACCTTATACCGCAGCTTTTATTTTGGCCTGTGTTTTTATCTGTTAGGGGTGCATTGGGTTTGGGTATCCATTCATGTGCATGGTGGCACCCCAGCTGCACTGGCGACTATCATGACACTGGGATTCTGCGCAATCCTCTCATTTTTTCTTATTCTTCCCTTCGGATTGTTATTTTATTTTATTAAGTCGACACCCGTTGGCAGAACGTTAGGCTTTGCAGCCATCTGGTTTTTGCATGAATGGACGAGTACCTGGATATTTACAGGCTTCCCTTGGCTGTTGCTTGGGTACTCACAAACAGAAAGTCCATTTGCAGGATTAGCGCCAATCGTTGGCACACTGGGCTTAAGCTTTATTTTGGCATTAATGGCAGCCCTTATCAGCTGCGCCAAAGAAGATATTAAACAACAAAGCTTTCAAACGCTGAGCATTATTCTTGTGGTAATTTTGGTCTTTGCGCCAGTTTTTAAAGACCACGAATGGACTAGCAAAAAAGAAAAAGACCCCTACTCTGTTGCTATCGTTCAGCCAAACTATACGCTGGAGCAAAAATGGGATTTAGCCATGCTCATGCCGATACGGGAATTTTATCAGGACAATCTAAAAAGTCTTAAAGGTACCGATATTATTCTTTGGCCAGAGTCAGCGTTTACCGAAATATACCAGGAAGCGCCCGATTTGATTGACGCACTCCAACAAACAGCAGAAAAGCAAAACAATGCACTGATCTTCGGCATGCCCACCGAGTGGGATAAAAATGGGCGAACGGTTTATTACAATTCCATCCATGGTGCGGGTCTTGCCAGCGGCATGTACCACAAACAAAAGCTTGTGCCTTTTGGCGAATACGTACCTTTTGAGGAACAGCTTAGAGGTTTGATCTATTTCTTTGATTTGCCTCTATCAGAATTCAGTAAAGGGCCAAAAGAACAAGTCTTTTTAAACGCGAAACAATGGCGTGTTGCCCCTTACATTTGCTATGAGCTGGTATACCCTGATTTCGTCTCAGGCTCAGCCTCCAAAGCAGACCTATTGCTAACGGTATCCAATGACACCTGGTTTGGTAAAAGCATAGGGCCAAAACAACATATGCAAATGGCGCAAATGCGCGCACTGGAAACCGGCAGATATTTGATACGAGGCACTAATGATGGCATCACAGCCGTCGTTGATCCACAAGGCAAAATCACTGACCAGCTACCGCAATTTGAACGCGGCGTACTAAAATCCGAAGTTTATGCCATGAAAGGCTTAACCCCTTTGATGCAATATGGCACACTACCCTTCCTTATATTGAGTGGGCTCATCGTTCTGGTTGGGTTCAAACGCCGACAAGCTAAATAAAGACATGCAAGAAGAATATAATCCCCAAGAAATTGAAGCCCAAACCCAAGCCTATTGGCAGGAAAACAAGGTTTTTGAGGTCACTGAAGACCAATCAAAAGAGAAATTCTATTGCCTTGCCATGTTCCCTTACCCTAGCGGTAAACTGCACATGGGGCATGTCAGAAACTACACCATACCTGATGTCATTGCTCGCTTTCAGCGCTTAAAAGGTAAAAATGTCCTGCACCCTATGGGATGGGATGCCTTTGGCCTGCCCGCTGAAAATGCCGCCATTACCCACAAAACCGCCCCAGCCAAATGGACGCGTTCAAATATTCAAGACATGAAAGGTCAGCTAAATGCACTGGGCTTTGGGTATGACTGGTCTCGGGAATTAGCCACCTGCGATCCGGATTACTACCGCTGGGAACAATGGTTCTTTACCCAGCTTTACGAAAAAGGCCTGGTCTATAAAAAAATGTCAACGGTTAACT
>CAKMZU010000081.1:2463-6559 GCA_929200485.1 uncultured Gammaproteobacteria bacterium
CTGGCCCGATCAGGTCAAAACCATGCAGCGTAATTGGATTGGACGCTCGGAAGGCTTGGAAATCACCTTTGATGTCAATGATCATGAGCCTGTAACTGTCTTTACCACTCGCCCGGATACCCTAATGGGCGTCAGTTATTTAGCCGTTGCACCTCAACACCCTTTAGCGACTTTTGCCGCAGCAAACAACCCTGAACTTGCTGATTTTATTAAGAAACAAAAGAATATCAAAGTTGCCGAAGCCGATATGGCAACCATGGAAAAAGAAGGCATGGATACAGGCCTAACGGCCATCCACCCAATTACCAAAGAGGCAGTGCCCGTTTGGGTCGCCAACTTTGTACTCATGTCTTATGGATCAGGGGCGGTTATGTCCGTTCCCGGCCATGATGAGCGTGATTTTGATTTTGCAAAAAAATATAGCCTTCCGATATTACAAGTCATCAAGCCCAGTGATGATAGTGACATCACTATTCAGGATGCCGCTTACACCGACAAAGGGCTGTGTATCAATTCAGGTGAATTTGACGGCTTGGCGTTCAGCAAAGCCTTTGATGCCATCGCAAGCAAACTGGAAGGTGAAAAGAAAGCGTCCCGCAAGGTGAATTACCGCTTGAGAGATTGGGGCGTTTCCCGTCAGCGTTACTGGGGGTCGCCTGTCCCCATGTTTAACTTGCCTGATGGCGGCGAAATTGCTGTTCCCGCTGACAAGTTACCTATTTTATTACCAGAAGATGTTGAAATGGACGGTGTACATTCACCCATCAAGGCAGACCCTGAATGGGCAAAAGACACCGTTGATGATAAAGATGTACTCCGTGAAACCGACACCTTTGATACCTTTATGGAGTCCTCATGGTATTACGCTCGCTACTGTAGCCCGCAATACAACGAAGGCATGGTTGACCCTGCTGCTGCAAATTATTGGTTACCTGTTGATCAATATGTTGGTGGTATCGAACATGCTATTCTTCACTTACTTTACGCCAGGTTTTTCCATAAGTTAATGCGCGACATGGGATTGCTCAATAGTGACGAACCTTTTAAGCGCTTACTCTGTCAAGGTATGGTGACAGCTGAGACTTACTTTAGAGAAGATACCTCAGGCAAAAAAACCTATTATTACCCAAAAGAAGTTAAGGTCGAAAAAGACGACAAAGGCCGAGCGGTCTCAGCAACATTAATCGCTGACGGTGATGCCGTCACCATTGGTGGCATTGAAAAGATGTCCAAGTCCAAAAACAACGGGACTGACCCTCAGGAGATGATCGACCGTTTTGGTGCAGATACCGTTCGTACCTTTATGATGTTTGCAGCGCCCCCTGAGCAATCACTTGAATGGTCAGACTCCGGTGTTGAGGGTGCATCACGCTTTCTAAAAAGACTTTGGCGTCTTGTTTATGTTCATGTGCAAACACCGGCCGTCGCACTTGATAAGACAGCACTGGATAAAGACCAACAAGCGGTCCGCATGAAAACACACGAGACCATACAAAAAGTCACCGATGCCTTTGATAAGCGTCAAACCTTTAATACTGCGATTGCCAACATCATGGAACTGGTTAATGCCTTGGGACAATTAAAAGATCGATCAGAACAATCACTCGCTGTAGAGCGCGAAGCGATTGAAGTGATCACATTGATGTTATCGCCTATCGCTCCGCATATTTGCCACCATATCTGGCAGGCACTTGGAAAACAAACTAACCTGCTTGATGAACAATGGCCAAACGTTGATGAGTCTGCATTAGTAAAAAGTGCTGTTGAAGTGGTATTCCAGGTCAATGGAAAACTGCGCGGCAAAGCAGAACTTCCTGTCGATGCGGACCAGGAAACAGCCCTTGAAATGGCAAAATCTATTTCAAATATCGCTTCCCAATTAGATGGCAAGAACATTGTCAAAGTCATCTGGGTACCTAATCGATTGCTGAATATCGTTGCTAAGTAAATGATCGGCACCCTTCACCCCTTCGATAAACTCGTCAGGGTTGCTGGGTGCCAAATAAGTCATATCTTTAGTGCTCGAGTATCCGGAAACTTATTTAAGGAGATTGGATTGCCTTTACCCATCATAGCCTTCATTTGTTTATCCATTTTGCTAACCGGCTGTGGCTTTCACTTGAAAGGTACTCAAAACAAAATAGAGGCCATCCCACTCAGACTAGACTCAAATCGCGGACAACAAGATTTTGAGAAGGCGATCGAAGAGGCCGCCGTTGATATGATGATCCCTTTCAAAGACAACGCACAGTGGGCAATTCGTATCAACAGCACTCAAAGGGATAAATACCGGACTACATCCAGCGTCACAGCAGAGCGTGATCGATTTATGCTGATTTATCGTGCCAGCTTTGACTTAACGCACAATCATGATGGGCACCTAGATACCTTTGGCCCCGTGCAAATTGAGCAGCAAGCGAGCTTTCAAAGCAACGAAACAAAAGTGGTCAGCAAGCACAATGAAGAAGGACAAATCTATAAAGAGCTTGAAAAAGCAACGGCCAGATTACTGCTGAAACGTGCAGCACTCATTGCCAATGAACCACCAACCTGCGAAGCTCACAAGCATTAATCCCTATTCCCCCGTAAAAATGGCCTCATGAAAATCAAACCCGAACAACTTCAAGCGAAACTCAATCAAGGGCTAGAACCTTTATATCTTATTTCGGGTGACGAGACATTACTGGTTGATCAGTCGGCAGATCTGATTAGATTCCACTGCAAGCAACAAGGCTTTAGCGAGAGAGAAAAACACTCCCCGGAAACCAAGCATGACTGGCAAAACATTCTCGATTCAGCTAACAGTTTATCCTTGTTTGGAGACAAAAAAATTATTGACATTCAGTCAAACAAAATCAACGCAAAAACTGTAGAGCCCTTAAAATCCTACCTGGAATCACCCAACCCAGACACAGTCATTTTATTGACTACTGGAAAAGTTGAAGCCGCAAGCACGCGCACCAAATGGTTCAAAACGCTTGAAGAGCAAGCCACTTTCGTTCAAATTTGGCCATTGGATGAGAAAGGGTTTATGCGATTTATTGAAAATCAGTGTCACTCTCAAGGCTTGAGCGTTGAACCCGACGTATTAAACCTTATTAAAGAAAACACCGAAGGCAATCTGTTAGCCGCCAAGCAAGAAATTGAAAAAATTTCGCTTTTGAACTTACCCTCCCCGATAAAAGTTGAGGATCTTGAAGGCGCTTTTGCTGACGCCAGCCGATTTACGGTATTTCATTTAAGCGAGCAAGCGTTAGCTGGCGACCTGAAACAAGCGTTAAAAATTTTAAAACAGCTTCAAGCCGAAGGCGTTGAACCCTACCTGTTACTTTGGCAACTGACCAAAGATATCCGAATACTCTCATCCATGTTAGATGCCAAACAAAAAGGGATGCCGCCTGCCGCCATCTTTAAACAACACCGGATTCTTTTCAATAAACAGCCGTTTTATGAAACAGCATTACAACGAGTAAAAATGGGAACAATTAACCAGCTTTTGCTCAAAGCCCGCCAAATCGATCAATCGATCAAAGGCTTAAGCCGCGATAATACTGATTTACTGATACTCCAATTTATCACTCGCTTTTGTCAGTCCAACTAAGAGAGGAATCAGCTAGCACTTTTAAATATTTAAGCAGCCGACTAACGGAAATGTAATCTTTTTTAATTAGAAATTGGTTTAATATACCCTCCATTCAAAATGAGCCTCACTATCGGCTCAAGATCTTCGTTTGTCACCAATAAAACAATAAAGGTGCAATGTGCAGAAACTAGAAGCCTGGTTTGCCAATACCGCTATTTCTAAGCCGTTTTCATCTGTTCTCGGCAGTTTATTAATCATGGCCTTTTTAGGTTATGGCTTAAAATGGAGTCAGTTTGATGCTGACCCCAGCATCTATTTTAGTGATGACCATTATCACTATAAAATGTTCAAACAGCTTGAAGATGTCTATGGCCGAGTGGATAGCATCATGTTTGTTATCAGTGCTAAGGAAGGGGATATTTTCACCAGGGAAAATCTCTCAATCATTGAGCAGGTAACGGAAAAAGCTTGGACTTTCCCTTACGCCAATCGCGTTCAATCACTCAGCAACTA
>CAKMZU010000081.1:6569-11522 GCA_929200485.1 uncultured Gammaproteobacteria bacterium
ACCGAATCCATTGATGATGAAATGATCGTTGAGCCGCTAATTGAAGATGCGCTTAACTTAACTGACGACGACATCAAAAGAATCAAAAATGTCGCCTTGACTGACCCTGATATTGTTAAGCGTCTTGTCAGCCCAGGCAAACCTATGGCAATGATTCGAATCATTGCCGCCTTACCGAAAGTCGATAGACAGGCTGAAGAACGAGAAATGGCAACCGAAGCCAGAAAACTCGCCGATGCAATTGAAACCACATACCCGCACATAGATGTCCTCTTAAGCGGTAACGTTATCAGCAATAACGAAGTTACCGATGTGGCCACCCATGACACCATGACGGTCATCCCTATGATGTATTTAATCATTTTTGTCATGCTGGGATTATTTTTACGCTCAGTATCTGCCGTTTTAGCCATCATACTTGTCACCACTTTCTCGGTGATCGGCGCTATGGGTGCAGCGGCCTGGTCTGGCATCGTGCTGAACATGATGTCTATGATGAGTGTAAATATTATTGTCACAGTCGCCATTGCCCACTGTGTTCACATACTGATTTACTTCCTGCAAACCTATCATTCTGGTGCAACAAAAGCGGAAGCAGTAGCACAAAGCCTAAAGATTAACCTGACCCCAATCACTTTAACCAGTATCACTACTGCGCTTGGGTTTATCAGTATGAATCTTTCCAAAATGCCGCCTGCGCACGACCTTGGCAACATCACAGCCATGGGAGTTATGATTGCATTTGCCTTATCCTTGTTATTTTTACCGCCTTTATTGCTCGTATTACCTATCAAAAGGCGTCAACTAACTAATGGCGGCCAATTCAACCGAATGATGGATTCTTTAGCGTCTTGGGTTATTCAAAAGCGTACGGGGCTTCTAATCGTTACATTGATTGCAAGTCTGGGTATCGTCAGCTTTGCACCAATGAACGTCATGAATGACCGTTTCACAGAAAACGTTAAACTGCCTAATCAGTTCCGTATAGATAACCAGGAGATGGATAAATATTTTGGTGGCCTATATACCATTGATTATGATTTTAAAGCCCACCCCGATGGCAGTATTTCTGATCCTGAATACTTACATGCCCTTGAAAAATTTGCAGACTGGATGCGTGAACAACCCGATGTCCGAAGTGTTCAATCCTATTCAGACATCATCAAGCGTTTGAATAAAAACATGCATAATGATGATCCTGCATACTATCGCATCCCTGAAACACGTGAAGAAGCTGCGCAATATCAATTACTGTTTGAAATGTCACAGCCTGAAGGTGTCGATCAAAGCAACCTGATTCGAGTGGATAAAACCGCCACTCGCATGATTGTTAACCTGCCAAGTACTGACACCATGGACTTGATTGAACTTCAACAACGTGCGCAAGCCTGGATCAAGCAAAATCTTCCTGCCTATATGTACTACCCGGGTGAAGGTATCGCTGTTATGTGGGCATACCTTGGCCAGGAAGCCATCATTGATGGTCTCAAAGGGGCAACACTTGCACTGCTGTTAATTTCTGTGATCCTGACGATTGTTTTCCGCTCTATAAAATATGGATTAATCAGCTTGATTCCAAATCTGCTGCCTGCAGGCGTTGGTTATGGTATATGGGCGCTACTGAATGGTCAGTTGAGTATGGGGCAGATGCTGGTACTCTCACTAACCATTGGTATTGTTGTGGATGATACTGTGCATTTCTTGAGTAAATACTTGCGCGCAAAACAACAAAACAATGCCACAACTCAAGATGCGGTTCGCTATGCCTTTAAGCAAGTAGGGCCTGCACTATGGATTACAACAGCGGTTCTTATGCTAGGCTTTGGGATGCTCTCTTTTTCAGGATTCATTCCAAACAGTAATTTAGGGCTATTAACAGTGGCTATTATCTTAGCCGCTCTACTATTAGACTTTTTCTTGCTCCCTCCATTACTCATGCTAATCGATCGTAAAAAAGCAAAAGCTAATCGACCTTTATCGGCTAGTGCAGTATAAGACGGCCAACTCTCCAAACCCTGAAAAAGGTAAAAGCGAAGTTCAGCTTTTGCCTTTTTACAGAGAACTCAAGTCAAGACATAAAAGATATGTTATAAGGCTAAAACAAAAGCCACTCTATACGCTTGTTTCTTAAGGGAAAATATATAATAAAATTCATCGATTGGTTTCTGCATGATTCACTTTTAATAATGCAACTATTTACATAAATTAAAATCTAAGTAAAAACGATGGTTAGTGCCAAATTTTAGATTCTCGTTTTCAGTATAATCATTATTAATATTGAGCTTGTCTATTTCATACCGACTGCTAATGAAATAGACAACCATCGTTAGATAAAATTCTAAGTATGGAAAAAAATTTAACGATCAACATCACATGAGTGGCAAACTCGCTAGTCAATGAAATAGGTTAACCTTGAGATCAACACAGCAGACAAGCCTAATGCATAAACTTTCACCCATTGCCACCCTCTCCAATAGGGCAAAATGTTTTAAGAAAGTGAGCCAAGACAATGATTATTCAGCAAAGAAAATAACCACACCCCTTAATATCAACAACCTATTCGAGAATAAATAAGACAAGTATTATAAGTTAAGAAAAACAAATCAGTAGGAACTTACAATGCTATACAGGAGATCATTTGAAAATTAAACGCTAGCCTAAAAACGTATTGTCAAAATCAATGATGAGGAATATCTGAAATCGTCTGACAAGTTCAATCTGTCTAAATCGCAAATATGACTCTCGGATAAGATCCCGGTAAAGACTAATTACGATTGAATTTCATTATTTCTCTAACGGTAAAATAGCGCATATTGATCTGATTAAATCAACTAAAGAACGACAATGTCATTTATTTGTTTTTTTTATTAATGCTAGTATGCTTGCAAAGGTCATCAATGAGTACAGCGGTTGCTTTTCTTGCCGCACTGTAAACAACTTTTTATTTTACAAAATACTATTGACTTTATATTAATCAAGAAATTTTTATAGGATTTTACAATGACAACATCTTTATTTATTGCCTTAATTATAGGCATTATTTTTTCTGCGCTGAATTATTTTTTTGCACTTAGCGAACCAAAAGACCTAAGCAGTTTAGGCAGCTTAGTAGCTTTGGGTTCACCCATTCTAGCTGCCATCAGTGCAGGATTCATTGCCACACTTATGAAACCGGCAAACAATCAACAAAGCACATCATCCAAAGTCTCTGAAGAAGATCGGGAGCAAGGCATTGTTAAATGGTTCAATGTCAACAAGGGCTTTGGATTCATTACCCAAAATAACGGCGATGACATCTTTGTCCATTATCGATCTATCCGTGGACACGGACGCAAAAAATTGATCGATGGGCAAGCGGTTTCATATACGGTAATCAACAGCAATCGCGGTCTGCAAGCAGACGATGTTGATGTGATTGGCTAAAATTAACATCCGCTGACAAGCTCTTGGTGTGTATCATGAGCTTGCCTCAGACGGTTGCCGAGGAAGACCGCGACATCTCGCCTAAAAACGCGACATCTCACCTAAAAAAGGGAAGAAGCTAATAATGCGGCGGGCGCTCCTGAACCGAACTATTCGTTGTCATATCCATTTGTGACACCACTCGTTGAAATTCAGTGATAATTAAAGCCATTTGGGATTGTAATTCGAGAATATCCGCCTGCTGCTTGGCTACCATTTGATTTAAAGCCGCGATGGTATCTTCTTGAAAAGCCAGTTGAGTTTGGAGATCATTGATTTGTTCAACCAGTTGCTCACGTTCTGTCATTTCCATCATAACATCACCTTTTCAAACCCTATTTTTAAACCAGATTTCAGTGCATCTATCCAACCGATTGCAGATTAAAAAGTGTCCTCGACTAGCTAAGGTGAAGGAGAATGGACTGACTTATCGCCTTTAGCTAAGCCTCCAGGTGTTATTATGTGTTGAAAACACACAGTGCGACCCAGCAATCAATTTGAGCGAGCGCCAAGAGACTACCTGAGAATTGAGTTTGAGCATAAATTAAGCAATTTACTGAGATTTAGGCTGAACAGTCTATTCTCTGATAGATTCCGATATTAAGGCTAACAAACTTATCGCATTAATTAAAGCGACTAGATACTCTGCCTATATTTCGATCAATTGGTTTCAGCCGCTTTTTCGAATGACTGACCTATTACGACAGGATACCAGCCTTGGTCATCAGCGCGATAGACACTCTGAAGTGTATTGGAAATCAAGGGGTTAGCTGTAGCTTTAGGCTTCACTTTGATATTCACGTAATAGTCCATCGCTGTTGTAAATTGTGCAAAGCCACTCAGTTCCACTTGAGCTTGAATATCTTGCAGTTTTACCATAGCGATAGGCAAGTCATCCACCAATGACAAATCCGCCGCAAAGGTTCCAAGCAGAACCTCCTGCCCCATATTAATTTTTAAAGACTCAATGATGATTCGCCCATCGAGTTTTTTGGGGACCTTATCAATATTTTCAAACTCTTTAATATCAATATCAGCAAGACCTTCTACCTTAAAGGGCAGATTTAAGTAGGGTTGTACAAAAGCACCATCAACGCGACCTTTGATATTATTTAAATGAATATCATGATCAATCAGATCAAAACGAACAGAACCCGTTAAAAACCTAAATTCATCTTTTATATCAAGATCTACATCAAATTCGCCAAAAATCAGCTTTAATGGGGCAATTTTCCATTTCGCTTTTTGAAAGGTGATAGGTGGCGTGACACTATTTACCCGTATTTTAGCTTCGCCATCCCATAAAGTACCCCGAACATTGGAGGCATCAAACCCCTCCACCTCATTGACTAAATTATCCAATACAAGACCAGCCGGAATCTTGGCAATCACCAGAAAAATGAACCAGAAAAGACCGATCAACGAAAGATAAACAACATGCTTTTTTTTCATAAACTATTTAGAAAACTTCGATCTTGCATTCAATAGTAC
>CAKMZU010000082.1 GCA_929200485.1 uncultured Gammaproteobacteria bacterium
TCATCTGGATTTTAACTGTATTTTTTATTAGGAGTTAATAATATAAAAGGCGTGCTATCGTAAATATGCCTATATTTCAATAATCTACAGGTTTTCCAGTGTTATTTTCTGTACACTGAAGCGGATAAGAGTCCCTTTTTTTAGGGTTGGTGAATATCAACTCTAGCGCTAGATAAAATCAACGCATGTCGATTGCATTCCTTAGAAATTAATAGACGTTTCAGCAGTGTGTATTTAATTAATGAACTATACCTCTCGCTTTAGTGTCTATAAAAAATTGCACCGATTGTTTTAATGTAATCGGTCTTTTTATTTATACGTTTCTAGTTATTTTGGAGTTCAAATGAAAAAAATTCAATTTAATGCAATGCTATTTTCTTTATCAGCTGTATTTTTTATTTCTTCATCATTTTCCGGAGAAACAGATAATTTTGTTTTTTCTTCATCGTACCAATTATTTGTAAGTTTGCTTGTAGGTAAAGCTGATAGAGCCAAGCAGTATATGATTTTTGAAGTTATTCGGTCAGATAAAAAAGTGTTAGCAGAAGATAATGTTAACTATAAAAATTTTTCTAAAGAATTAAAAAAATTAGAAATAGAATTTTTGGAATCTGAAAAAAGAGATTCGGGTTTGTCGTGTGAAGATAAAGTAGAAAATCCAAAGCTAAGGGAAAAACTATTTGAAAATCAACGGATATTTGTAAAACAACGGGAAGAACTACGTGAAAAATATGGTGTGTATTATGGTCTGCGCAGCGTTGCAGCTCAAAGTCTGCCCGTGAAATTGATGCAAGATTTTATTTTTGAAAAAGATTATGAGTATATTCGTTATCGACCGGAAGTAAATAAAAGGGTGGCAGCTATTTTTAACATCATTCAACGTTCAATTAAACAAAATTCACCTTGTTATGCAAATAGATCAATCACCAAAAGCGAAGAAATCAAAACTTTCGTTAGTAAAAAGGAAGCTGCTCTTTCTGATATTTTGAAAGCTATAGATTTAACGCAGCTGGGTGAGACTGATACGAGCATCATACCCTTAATTAAAGATGTTGCATTGGAGGAAAAAGAAACTAAGGAGTTTACGATATCTCGAGGTCAAATAAGCGGCGACATTCAGCCATTCAACCGCTAAGGTGTATGGTTTCAATAGCGTTCATCTGGATTTTAACTGTATTTTTTATTAGGAGTTAATAATATAAAAGGCGTGCTATCGTAAATATGCCTATATTTCAATAATCTACAGGTTTTCCAGTGTTATTTTCTGTACACTGAAGCGGATAAGAGTCCCTTTTTTTAGGGTTGGTGAATATCAACTCTAGCGCTAGATAAAATCAACGCATGTCGATTGCATTCCTTAGAAATTAATAGACGTTTCAGGCAGTGTGTATTTAATTAATGAACTATACCTCTCGCTTTAGTGTCTATAAAAAAATTGCACCGATTGTTTGAATCTAATCGGTCTTTTTATTTATACGTTTCTATTTATTCTTGAGGTCAAATGAAAAAAATTCAATTTAATACAATGCTATTTTTTTTATCATCTGTATTTTTTATTTCTTCATCATTTTCCGGAGGAACAGATAATTTTTGTTTTTCTTCATCGTGCAAATTACTTGTAAGTTTACTTGTGGGTAAAGCTGATAGAACCAAGCAGTATATGATTTTTGAAGTTGTTCGGTCAGCTACAAAAGTGTTAGCAGAAGATAATGTTAAATATAGAAATTTTGATGAAGAATTAAAAAAATTAAATAATGAATTTAAAGAAGCTGAAAAAAAAAGCGTTTATGGTTTGCGGTATGATGATGGCGAAGATGGCGTGGAATATCGAAAGCAACGGAAAAAACTATTTGAAAAATATGGTGTGTATTATAGTCAGCTAAGCGTTGCAGCTCAAAGTCTGCCCGTGAGATTGAAGCAAGATTTTATTTTTGAAGAGGGAAGGGAGTTTTTTTCTTGTCAACCGGAAGTAGGCAAAAGGGCGACAGCAATTTCGTTTGCCATTCAAGATTCAATTAAACAAAAGTTATCTGGTTCTGTAAATATCTCAATCACCAAAAGCGAAGAAGAAATCATCACTCTCGTTAGAGAAAAGGAAGCTCCTCTTTCTGATATTTTGAAAGCTATAGATTTAACGCAACTGGGTGAGGGTGTGACTGATATGGGCATCATTTCCTTAATTAAAGATGTTGCATTCAAGGAAGAAGAAACTAATGAGTTTACGATATTTGGAAGTCGAATGAGTCTCCCGATTAAATAACTCTTAAGGTGTATGGTTTCAATAGCGTTCATCTGGATTTTAACTGTATTTTTGATTAGGAGTTAATAATATAAAAGGCGTGCTATCGTAAATATGCCTATATTTCAATAATCTACAGGTTTTCCAGTGTTATTTTCTGTACACGAAAGCTGAGAAGATCCATAAATATTCCATATTCGATGAACTTTTAAGTTTATCATAGCTCTACACGATATAACGCCGATCAAATGGATGTCAACCGGTTAAAATGTACGGACACCACTGAATTGAGTTTTAATATATGACCAATAAAAATTATTTTAAATTTTGTTTATTCATCTTTTCTATATTTTTATTTTCAAGTATAACCATAGCTGGAGATGAGGATGGCACTAGGCCAATAACCCGCCAGCCAGGATCAGAAACATTGGAGCTTGAGGGGTTAGTGGGGTCTGATCTCACAAAGGAACGTCAAAACCTAGCTACTTATATAAACAAAAAAGAAGAGAAAAATATGATAACCTGTGAGCCATTATATTTAGGCGAATCAGAAAAGTGCTGCATACCTGTATGCAGAACTGCAACAGAATCAAACTATAGGCATAGGTATTTTGAATGCGGCACCGAATCTTGTCAGTCGACTACATGCACTTTAGGTTCAGCAGCCTTATTTGCTACATTGTTCGCCTTAGCTACCAACGCTGGATTGGAATTAACACCTTCAGCTCAACAAATCGGAGAAAATGCGTTGGCTGCTTGTTGCGCATCGTGTTGTGGAGCATGTTTTCTGCCGCATGGTCGCGCATACGATACAAATATTCGTAAAGATGCAGGTTGCCTCTTCTGCTGCGGTATTATGAGCTCTGCAGCGCTGGTAGCATACCCTGCGTACAGTTCCCTCTATTTCCCAAAATCTCTACAGTGGGCTGGTAATACGCTTCTACCGCCTCTTTGCCAAGCCATAACAGCTGACTGTCGCGATACTAATACCTATTATTCTTGGCTATTAAAACCATGTTTCTCGTGTAAGGAAGAAAATACAGATCACATAACTGAAGATATTTGAAGAGTCATAAATTTGAAGCCGAGAGCAATTATCATGAGCAATACCTGTGAATTTATCAATCAAAGGTATTTCGTTTATGATGTACTAGTACATCATGTCAAACTGATTGTCGGGTAAGCGCTATTCTTATAAACACACTTCGACAAGCTCAGTGTGAGCGGTTATCCACTCTCTCGCTCATCCTGAGCCCGTCGGAAGATACCTTACATGCGACAAACCTTTTGACACGAAGTACTAGTGATGCTTGGAAGGGTCAAGAATTTTTACTGCTTGTACCTCATCTTCATGTGCCAATGGTTTTTCACCAACCTTTGGCTGATTTACTCGGGTTGTAAGTTCCTTTTGTGTTGGTTGATTCGCCATCTCTTCTTTAAAGCCGCAAGAGACACATTCACGAAAGCGAACGCCTGCTTCATCATCAAACATGACGACTTTATCCATTTGATGACATTCCGGGCAGGTTGCGCCGGCAATAAACCGGCGGAAAATACGATTTTTTGAGGCGCTCATGAACTTAGACTAAACCGCTGTGACGTAACAGGGCGCTAGTATCCGGTTTTCTGCCTCGGAATGCAAAAAAAGCCTCTTTCATGGGCTTGGATGCACCTTTGGAGAGGATGGTATCGAAAAAGCGGCCGCCAGTGGTTTTGTCGTAAATACTGGTTTCTTCAAAAGCGCTATAAACATCGCTTGATAAAACTTCGGCCCATTTATAGCTGTAATAACCCGCAGCATAACCACCTGCAAAGATATGAGAAAAGCTATGTTGAAAGCGGTTTTCTTTTGGGGGCTGAATGACAGCAACCTCTTTGCGCACTGAATCGAGTAACGTTTGAATTTCAGCTGAATTTGGCGCGGTCGTTAATGCATGAAGCTTAATGTCAAATAAGGCAAATTCGAGTTGCCTGAGCATCATGTACCCTTGATGGAAAGTGCGTGCGTCGAGCAACGCTTTAATCATGTCATCTGGAACCGTTTGGCTAGACAGGTTTTTTAAGACTTCTGGTTCATAACACCAGTTTTCGAGTAATTGACTGGGTAATTCAACGGCATCCCATTCAACACCATCAATGCCTGCAATGCCATCAATGCTGATCTGGGTTAACATGTGGTGTATGCCGTGACCAAATTCATGGAAGAGGGTAGCGATCTCCTGATGAGAAAGTTTTGCTGATTCTCCTTTTATGCCTTCGCGGAAGTTCATGGTTAAGAAGGCAACGGGTAGTTGTAGGCTGCCATCCTGAGATTCAAATCTATTTTGCGCATTGCTCATCCATGCGCCGGGCTTTTTGCCCTCTCTTGCATAGAGATCAAGATAACAGTGCGCGATGGGCTGCGAATCTTTCTTCAGTTGGAATAACCGAACATCAGGATGGTAGGTATCAAAATCAGTGATTTCTTCAAAGTCTACGGCGAATAATTCACGGATTAATTTGAAAAAACCAGACAAGACATTATCAATAGAAAAATATTGCCTGAAATCTTCTTCAGATAATGAAAAGGTTTTTTCGCGGTATTTTTCGGCAACAAAGTTAATATCCCACGCATCAATGCTCTCAAGGTCTAAACTTTCTTTAGCGAAAGTTTTTAGTATAGCCATCTCTTTATCAGCAAAAGGTTTGGATTTGATGGCTAAATCATCTAAAAAAGCGTTCACTTCATCGAAGCTGTCAGCCATTTTGTTGGCCAGAGAATATTCCGTGTAATTGCTAAAGCCTAATAACGTTGCCGATTGAAGCTTCAGGTCGAGTAGTGATTCCATTGTCTTGCTGTTATCAAAGCTTTTGTCACCATGGCTTTGGTCGGAGGCCTTCGTGCTGCTGGCAAAATAAATTTGTTTGCGTAATGTCTGATTCTCAGCAGAAGTCATGACTGCGTGGACGCTCGGTTGATCAATGCCAATTAAAAAGCCTGATTTATTTTTGTTCTGAGCTTTTTGTTTGAATAGTGCTTTGATAGCGTCAGGCAGGCCTTTAAGTTCCTCTTCATCATTGATGACTAATTCAAAAGCACCGGTATCATCAATCACGTGATTGTTGAATGCCTGGCCAAGTGAGCTAAGTTGCATCTGAATATCTTTAAAGGCTTTTTTATCATCGGATTGCAAATTAACACCTGAAAGCTTCCGGCTTTTAATCTGCAGCTCGACCCAGCGTTTTTGCAGATCGGTAAGCGCGGATTTTTCAAGCTGGACAAGCTGATTGAATAGCACTTCGTTTTGTTCTAATTCTGTATAAAAGGCTGATAGTTTGGGTAAGCATGCTTCGTAGGCTGAACGTAATTCTTTGTTGTCACTCACTGAATTTAAATGACTGATGGGAGAAAAAAAATTATTGATGTCGTTATTGATATTCTGAAGCGGAAAAGAAATACTTGACCAAGTGACTTCACTAACGTTTGCTAGTGCCTGTATGGTTTTTCTGGCTTGATTAAGCAGCTGATCTAATTGGTTTTCGATAAGCTTTGGGTCGATAATACTAAATACAGGTAGCTGATTGGTCATAATTTATTTATGCAATTTCGAAGAGGATATTATGCATAATAGCCCAACTTGGTTAATTATTTGAAGTGAGATTTGGCAAATAAAACGGCATATGTTGTAGAATTAATGCTAAGGGTAACACTTTTACTCATATATGAAGAAATGAGTACAGTTGTTAAGTTATTTTTTCAACTGGCATTTTGCATAAACTTCTTTAGTGAACGAATCATTAAGAACATCCGCTTTAAAGTCAGGATTGTCCTGGTTACTCTCAATAAATCGACACAAAGAATCAAAAGTTAAACCTGAGTCAAAAGGAATTGCATTAAGTATTTGAATATAATTTGCTGATATAAGCTGTTTATTGGAGAAAAGCTTGTTTTTAACCGAGATAAGATTCTGCTGGCGATCGTCGAAAAACACTAAATGTTTAAACGTTTTAGGTTTAAGCAAATCAAGTAATTTTAAGGCAGCGTCACCTTTTTCCATTTGTGGGCCAATCGTGTAAAGACCGTGTTTAATGCCAATATCAAGGCAGGTGATATTACTGAACCTAATCTTAAATTTTGCTAATTGATCAATGGTGTTTTCCAGAAGCGCTCTTTGTCTTGCGGTAAAACCTATGACTGTTGCTCCGCGTTTTTTTAGTATGTCTATGAGCTCCGGGAGTATTGGATCGGTCAAGTTAACAGGTAAATATTTATATATACTGTTAAAAAGTGCTTTTATGTATCGGTCAGCGGCTTCATTGGTTAATTTATGCGTATTGATTACGCCGGCTTTCATAAAGTCATAAAACGAAGAGGAGCCGATGAAGGTAACATTTTCTTTGGTTATTAACGTGTCATCAATATCAAATAAAATCAAAGTGTTTGATAGGTCTTTGCTCTTACTTATTTCTTTAAAGATGTAATAACCAATATCTTTATTCAAGGTTGCATTTTCGCGAATGCTTTGAGCGGTAAAAGAAGGTTTCGGCAATATTATAACAAGTAATGCTGATAGTAAGGCGCAGTAAAACTTCATTCTTTTTCCCTTTGAGATAGACCCTTTAATCGTGTAGAAACTTAGTCTTTATATCATGGAATTAGTTTCTTTATTAAAGGCGCTCGTATGCAGATAGTTTGATTTGTTTTATTTTTTATGGGATTAATTTTTTTAAGTGGCATACAATCTATGAGAAGGTAAAGAGGTGTTACCCTTAAAGAATCTATCATTTTGCAGCAGGCTTACCCTATATTTTTACTGCAGTGAGAATATAAGCAATTAATACTAAGTGGCTTAATATATGAAACATTGTGATCAGTCTTTTTCTATTCGTGCCTTTGGCGATAAAGTGCCAGAGTTGGGGGAGAGAGTATTTGTCGATCGTTCAGCCGTCATTATTGGGGATGTGACTATTGGCGATGACAGTTCTATTTGGCCTCAGTGTGCGTTAAGAGGGGATATGCATTTTATTCGCATTGGTGAGAGAACAAGTATTCAGGATGTGACACTTTGTCATGTTACGCATGACAGTGATTTTAACCCGGAAGGTTACCCTCTGATTATTGGTGATGACTGCACTATCGCGCATCAAGTGACCCTGCATGGCTGCAAAGTCGGGAACCGTGTGTTAGTGGGTATGGGGTCAACCCTTATGGATGGTGCTGTGATTGAAGATGATGTTGTTATCGGGGCAGGCTCGTTAGTTCCGCCGGGAAAAACATTGGTATCAGGCTTTCTATATCTTGGGTCGCCTGTGAAGCAAATTAGGCCATTAACAGAAAAAGAAATGGCCTTTTTTACCTATTCAGCGAATAACTATCGAAAACTAAAAGATCAGTATTTATCAGAAGATGGATCTGAATAAGATTTATTGCAGTCTCGCCAAAAATCCTGTGCAAAAGTATTTTTAGCAAAAAAGGCCTTAAATTCACTATCACTTTGGTTTGTTTCAATGAAATCACAAAGTTCTTGATTGGCCTTTTGCAGGTTAAAAGCACTTTCTGGTGGGATGATGACATGCGCATAAATGGCTTTGTCTATCATCGGGAGCCCTTTAAGCGCCATCTGAACGGATGCTAGATGCTTTGCTTTGTCGTCAAGGAAGATAACTTTCTGAATGTATTTGTCTTTCAATTCATTCATTAATGCTTTTGCCGCCTCTCCTTTGGATATGGATTGCCCAACAGTAAACAATCCATCTTTTAGAAACAATTTACTGCTTGTGACTGGCGAGAATTGGATACCCATTTGGTTGAGTTGATTCAATGTCGTATCCAAAAGAATCGTGCCTCTGGCTGTAAAGCCAATAACCAAAGCGCCCTTTGTTTTTAATTTTTTTATTGTCTCAGGAATGTTAGGGCCCGTGAGCAACGCAGGCGTTCGTTTATAGACTTCCATTAATAATCTGTCGACGGAGTCGATTGCTTGCTGCTTGCTGAGATGCTTTTCATTAACCAGCATGTCAATTAAACCGTAGAAGTGTTCAGATGAGCTTAACCAGGTTCCCGGTTTATGGGTAATCAGCGTGTTATCAACATCGAGTAAAATCAGGGTGTTGGGTAAATCGTTTTGCGTGAAAACCTGTGTTTCGAAAAAATGGCTGATGTTTGCGCGATCTATGGAAAGGAATGTTTGATCTTCAGCTTGAATTAGAATGCAACTAATTGAAATAAATATTAAAAAAACTCTTATCATATCTATGGCCGCGTATTGTTAAAAAATTCTTTCATTAGTCAGATCGTTGGCGATTGAGTTCATTCGGGAAGTCCTCTCAGATTAAAAACTTCCGGTGAATGGAGGGATAAAGCAAATCTCAGCAATTAATCCATTGCAAAATCTGTAGATTGCTATTTCACTAAATAGTCATTCACTTATTTTTAGTGGGTGAATTTGGTGTGATGAAGCAGCCAGGTTAATCTCCCATGCCTTTATTATTTCTGAGAACACAGCAATGTCATCATTTGTTATGTCGTTAATAGCATTATATCTATCTTGACTGACGGACTTTTCTTTAAGTTGATTTAGGTAAGAATTAAACACAAGGATTTCACCCGTAGCCCAGCCCCTGTTAATTGAGTTGGTATACGGATGAACTACAAGAAGATTTGCTGTCGCTTTAAGAAATATTAATTTGGAAATTAAATGATCAATTTCACGTTCTGTTACTCCAGATGATAGGGAGCTAACAATAAATAACACGAAAGATATAAAAGCTATTCTCACTTGTTTCAACTGAATTTCTCTTAAGAAAGTTTATGAATGATGAACTTGCATTCTATGAATACAACGAATCTTGTAAGTTCAAAATTAATCTGAGATTCTTAAGCCTGATTTCGTTAAGAGGGTGGAAGAAATGCTGAAAAAAGATTACTGGTTAAGCCCGGCTCTTAATTGAGCGATCACAGGTTTTGCATCAGGCATCACATTCCGCCAAAGTCTGAAAGCTTCCGCGCCTTGATTCACTAACATGCCTAAACCATCGGCGAGTTGGCTGATATTATTGCCTTTTGCCCATTGTAAAAACGGGGTTAAATCTTTTCCGTACATCATGTCATAGCAACAGGTATTTTCGTGTAACAGACTAGCGGGTAGATTCAATGAGTGCCCGGTTAAGCTTGCGGAAGTGCCGTTGATAATGAGATCAACGCTTTTGTTATCCAAGGTTTCAATGGCTTCTAGTTTGTTGTTATTAAAATACTCTGCAATTGCCAATGCTTTGCTATAGGTCCGGTTAAATATTTTAATTGAAGTGGGGTTTTCTTTGAGTAAAGGCGCGATAATGCCTTGAACTGCGCCCCCGGCACCTAAAATCAAAATGTTTTTATCCTTGATTGGCCATTGGTGTATGGTCGCTATATCTTGTACTAACCCGAAGCCATCGGTGTTGTCGGCAAGAATTTGGCCATCCTCTTGGAATATTAGTGTATTAGCTGCTTGAGCTTTGGCGGCTCTTTCCGTTTTTTGGTCTGCTATTTCAAAGGCTCTTAGTTTAAACGGCACGGTAATGTTTAATCCTTTACCTCCTCTGGCTTGAAAATCTTTCACCGCCTGCTCGAATTGTCCCTCTTCAACCAGTTGTTTGGTGTAATGGATGTCTTGTGCCGTTTCTCTTGCAAAGGCAAGATGCATCTCGGGTGATTTACTGTGCGCAACGGGGTTGCCAAACACAGCGTATTGATCAGTCATATCCACTCTCTTGGGGTTTTTAATACATCTAAAAGTTTTTGTTCGATAGAGTTTTCAGGAACTTGCCAGTCATAATCCCATTTTACGATCGGAGGCAATGACATAAGAATAGACTCAGTTCGTCCACCGCTTTGCAGTCCAAACAGCGTACCCCGATCGAAGACCAAGTTGAATTCAACGTAGCGCCCACGTCTGTGGAGTTGGTAATCACGTTGATGGTCATCAAAAGGTATATCGAGTCGTTTTTTAAGAATAGGCAAGTAAGCTTTGCCAAAACTATCGCCTACTGAACGCATAAATGCAAAACTCGAATCGAAGTTACCGTCATTCCAGTCGTCAAAAAATAAGCCACCAATGCCTCGCGCTTCGCCTCGGTGCTTTAAATAAAAATATTCATCGCAGGTTTTTTTTAATTCTGCATAGAGATTTTCGCCAAAAGGATCGCAGGCCGCTTTAGCTTCGGTATGCCAATGCACGGCGTCTTCCTCATAAAGGTAGTAGGGTGTTAAATCGTAGCCACCACCAAACCAGAAAATAGGCGCTTCGCCTTCTTTTTCGGCAATAAAAAAGCGAACATTGGCATGGCTTGTGGGGGCATGCGGATTTTTAGGGTGGATGACAACAGAGACGCCCATGGCCTGAAATGACCGACCAGCCAACTCAGGTCTTGATGCGGACGCCGAGGGAGGAAGATTTTTACCATGAATATGTGAAAAATTAACCCCGCCTTTTTCGATATGTTGGCCGTTTGCTAGCTCGGCTAATGCCACCACCGCCTTCCTCTCGCTGCCATTTGTCTTTAATAAAGTGAGCTTTACCATCGATTTGTTCAATCGAATCGCAAAGTTGCTGCTGAAGGTTAAGCAAATAGTCTTTTACGGCAAGCGTATCCATAAGGTTCTCTTAAAATCGTTATTCTTGAAGCCCAATTAATCTCTGATGATTTTCCCTGATTGAAAGTCGATAATTCGGCTCGGCTTCGTGTCATGGCCAAGAGAGCCTTCGCAGATAGGAATATTAGGGAAATACTTGGCAACCTGAGCTTCATCTAGTGCTGTGGGTTCTCCGCAGGGATTGGCAGAAGTGGAAATAATTGGCTGCCCTAATGTATCGCAAAGGGCTTTAATGATTGGGTGTTTACTGAATCTTATGGCAGCCACATCATGCGAGCCGGTTACCCAATCAGGCAATGCATCCTTACACAGCGGAACCAGAAAAGTGGTTGAAACAGGTGAATCCAACTGGATGAGTTGGTCGTGGGTTAAGTCAACCAGGCACTTAATTTGCGCAAGATTGCTGCATACAATGATTAGGCCTTTTGACATGGGTCTGGATTTTAATGCTAAAAGGTTGGATACAGCAGATTCATTAAAAGGGTCACAGCCAAGCCCCCAGACGCCTTCGGTTGGGTAAGCAACAATAAGCCCTGAGCTAATTGCTTTGGCTGTATCGGCGGTG
>CAKMZU010000083.1:0-219 GCA_929200485.1 uncultured Gammaproteobacteria bacterium
ATGATGATAGAAATAGTTATTTCACTCATTCATATATTCGCTCAGACAATCCGCTTGCCCATCTCCGAGAGAGAAGGACAAATGATAAAAATTTCTATCTGTTCGCACTGAGCATTTGCAGGAATCTAACAATTAATCATGTGTAAACAATAGAAATACTCTCTAACTATCATAAAGATTAAAACATTCATCAACGGTATAAGATGGCACCCAACCTAA
>CAKMZU010000083.1:290-2055 GCA_929200485.1 uncultured Gammaproteobacteria bacterium
CAATATCTACCTCAAGGTTACCAAAAAGTTTTTCGTGCATTGCTTGCTTACGCAATAAAACAAACCCAAAGGCAAACAGCCATTTAGGCAGTGTAAACAACCAAACCTTATCTGCACTCATTAATTTCAATAATTCAGACGTACTAACCGGGTTCGAGTCAGCCACCAAAAAGGTTTTGTTGTAAGCCGCTGGATTTTGAACACAATGATGAATCAGTGAATGTAAATTATGTACGCTCACCATACTTCTCTGATTCTGAATATTACCCAGGGGCAGTGGTAACCTAGTCGCTATCAATTTCTCAAGTAAACCCAGATTGCCTTTGTAACCCTTTGTACCTCCATGATAGACAAGGGGTGGGCGTATTATTGTAAAAGCCGTCGTTGTATTTTCGAGTGTGTTTTTTAAAAGTAGTTCAGCTTGCCATTTAGACTTGGCATAAGCCCCTTTCGGATTTGGGATATCACTTTCGCTAAATGGTCTTGCTTTTGTTACTACTCCATTGACGTGAATGGAACTTAGAAAAATAAATTGTTTGACGTTTTGAGCCATACAATGATCGACCAAATTAGAGAAAACATCGACATTCTCTTTTTGAAATAGACTATCTGAATCAGACTTAGAAGGCTTATGCGCTCTTGCCATCAAATGAATCACAACATCAATATTTTTAAGATAAGGAAGCCAATCAGTATCCACATTGCAATCAGCAATGACAACATGCTGCTCGCTTGGAATACATTTAAGTCGTTTATTTTCGTCACGAACGACAGGAAAGAGTTTAAATTCTTCCTGATTAAGCATTCTGCATAAGTGCTGACCAATATAGCCGGAAGCACCCGTTACTAAAATATTGACCATTTTTTAAAGCTAGCTGAAGTGTATTGTTATGAAAGTTCAGGGGAGTGAGGGAAGGTTTCTTGTGTCAATGCACGATATGTAAACCAATAAAAAGATACCAACCCCCAAGTTAAACCAATGATGACACCAATATCAATGATGCCTCGCCATGGGTTCGGAACAAAATGCATTAACTGAATCAAAACTGCAAGCATCAATGTTAAAACAACAACTGTAATTTGACGTCTTAATGTCGTATTAAAATAACCCAAAACGAATAGAGGTGAAAGGATTAAATCAAAAAGATTATTCGAGATTTTTAAGTATCCGACTCTTGCAGCTACTCTGGGCGAGAATCCTTTTTGAAAACCCCGATAGCCTTCAGAATAAGCCATAAACAGGGAAAAAATAATCATTACCAGCCAGTGAAATAAGGAAAATAATGAAAAATCTAGCGCAACAACTTGCACGGAGAGTCTAAAAATAGCTAAGCCTAATAATAAACTGACGCCAACAATAGACCAAGTGACAGCAAGTGAACGGAGCATGAACAACAACCCAAGCATCACTCTTGATTAGAGAGAAGCTCATTTTTTAGTATCTAATTTTTATATCAGGTTTACTTTCATATTAAAATGAATGGAAGGGTAAAGCGCGACAAGGGAAAGAGAAAAAGAAATATTCTCTCCTATCCCTCATCCGCTTAGCTAAGCGATAACTTCAAACGCTTTTCTATGAATCCTGCTCAGATTCAGCTGGCGCTTGATCTGGCTCAGGCAAAAGCTCTTTACGGCTTAGCTTGATTCTTCCACGATTATCAAGTTCCAACACCTTCACTTCGATTTCATCGCCTTCATTCAAGTAATCAGCAACGCTCTCAACTCGCTCATGGGCGATTTGAGAAATATGTAATAGGCCTTCTTT
>CAKMZU010000083.1:2065-8565 GCA_929200485.1 uncultured Gammaproteobacteria bacterium
TAATGGTACCATCATCATTGATATCAATTTGCGCACCGGTATTTTCAGTGAGTTGACGAATGGTTGCACCACCTTTACCAATGACATCACGAATCTTATCAGCATCAATTTTAATAGTCTGCGTTCTTGGTGCGGTATCAGAAGTACCTTGTTTTGGTTTTTCCATTACTCGATTCATATCAGCCAGAATACTTAATCGAGCTTGCTGTGCTTGCTCAAGAGCAATTTCCATAATCTCGGCGGTAATACCTTCGATTTTGATGTCCATTTGCAGTGCAGTAACACCCTCACTTGTACCAGCGACTTTAAAGTCCATATCACCCAGGTGATCTTCATCACCCAAGATATCGGTCAATACTGCAAAGGCATTGCCTTCTTTTACAAGACCCATGGCAATTCCGGCAACCGGCGCTTTCAGAGGTACACCTGCATCCATTAACGCGAGAGAACCAACACAAACTGATGCCATCGAACTTGAACCGTTAGATTCAGTAATTTCACTCACCACACGTACTGTGTATGGAAACTCTTCAACTGTCGGCAACATGGCTGCCAAGCCTCTGCGTGCTAAACGGCCATGGCCAATTTCACGACGACCAACAGCGCCCATGCGACCACATTCACCTACAGAGTAAGGAGGGAAATTATAGTGCAACATAAAGTTATCTGTCATATCGCCGTGCAACATGTCAATACGTTGTCCATCTCGTGTCGAACCCAAGGTGACTGCACCAATGGCTTGAGTCTCACCACGAGTGAATATTGCCGAGCCGTGAACGTTATCTAATAGCGATGTTTCAACAGTAACTGGACGTACAGTTTTACTATCGCGGCCATCTATTCGAGGCTCACCTTTTAATATACGCTGACGAACAACATTTTTCTCAAGCTTGCTGACAACTGAAAGTACATCAGCTTCAGAATATTCACCGCCTTCGGCTACTAACTCGCTAACCGCCTGCTCTTTAACAACGCCTACTGCTGCCTGACGATCTAATTTATCGGTAATACGGTAAGCATCACCCATAGCTTGCACAAATTTTTCTTCAACAGCGCTAACCAAAGCCTTATCTGTTTCTTCTGGCTGCCAATCCCAACGAGGTTTAGCAGAATCACGGGAAAATTCTTCAACTAACTGGATAACCGCCTGGTATTCCTGATGAGCATAAAGTACAGCACCTAGCATTTGGTCTTCAGTTAATTCATCGGCTTCAGATTCAACCATTAATACAGCATCGTTAGTACCAGCAACAACCATATCCAAACGTGATTCTGCCGTTTCTTTATAGGTTGGGTTTAATATATAACCGTCTTTTTCAGAGAAGCCGACACGCGCTGCGCCAATCGGCCCATTAAATGGCACACCAGAAATAGTTAAGGCAGCGGAGGTTGCAATCATTGCCAGGATATCAGGATCATCTTGATCATTCGCTGATAAAACGGTGATGATAACCTGAACTTCATTCTTAAAGCCTTTAGGAAATAAAGGACGAACCGGGCGGTCAATTAAACGAGAGGTTAATGTTTCTTTTTCTGATGGACGTCCTTCACGCTTACCATAACCACCAGGGATTTTACCGGCAGCATAGGTACGCTCTTGGTAATGAACTGAAAGTGGGAAAAAGTCCTGTCCCTCTTTCATCGTCTTGCTGGCAACAACAGTAGCTAACACTTGCGTATCATTCATTGATGCTAAAACAGCACCCGTTGCCTGGCGAGCCACACGCCCCGTCTCAAGGGTTACGGTGTGCTTGCCGTAATTGATTTGTTTGATAACTGTACTCACTCAGAAGTCTCCATTTACGGCAAAAAGGTTGTTTATTAAAATCGGTTAAAATTGTTGATGAATAGTCGCGTAACGATGATTTTTTTGATGCTCTTTAAAGCAAATAGCCCACAATTGTGGGCTTTTTAATAGGCTTATCGACGTAAACCTAAACGCTGAATAAGTTCAAGGTAGCGACCAGAGTTCTTGCGCTTAAGATAGTCTAGAAGCTTTCGACGCTGGTTAACCATGCGAATCAAACCACGGCGAGAGTGGTGATCTTTCTTATGACCAGAAAAATGGTTTTGAAGCTTGTTTATGTTGTGGGTCAATAGCGCAACCTGCACTTCTGGAGAACCTGTATCTCCTTCTGCCTGCTGGTATTCTTTTACAATATCTGCTTTTTCAACTGCACTAAGTGCCATAATGTTTCCTATAGAATATGCATTGGTTAAAACTTGCCCGAGCATATTTCCAGACAAGTTACTTTTGGTAATTAATGGGTCGTCATTAGGCCAATTGAATATTTAGCCGGCAATTAACCGTTTTGGCTGTAAACGACCATCATCTGCTATCTCTCCAATCCCGATAAACTCGTGATCGGAACGGATACGAACCAACCCCTCAATGGTTTTACCTTCAAAGGCACCTTTAAATACAGCACCAGGCAAAAAAATGGGTTGCCCTAGCCGCACATAATACCCTTCTTGCGCATCAAGTTCTACCACTGGAAGATGATTTACTGTATTTTCAGGTGAAATTAGCCTCTGATCGATACGATCGAAGCCTGCCCTGTCAAATTCTTGCTGTAATTGTTCGATCGTCTGGCAGACATCAATAGAGAATTGCCCTACTTGCGTTCTTCTTAACGCTGTCAAGTGACCAAGTGTGCCAAGCTTTTCAGCTATATCCTCGCCCAGCGTTCGAACATAAGTGCCTTTTGAGCAGGTAACCGTAAAAACCAGTGTCGATGTATCAACAGACCAGTTATCCAGTGCTATTTTGGAAATGGATATTGCTCTTTGCTCTCGCTCAACTTCAATCCCTTGTCTTGCCAATTCATACAACGGCTTGCCATTTTGTTTCCGCGCGGAGTACATGGGGGGGACTTGAAAGCTATCGCCTGTAAATTGCTGTAAAACTTTTTCAATCATAGCGAAAGACAAACAGGGGACATCTCTTAAATCAACAATATCACCCTCACTATCTGCAGTTCCCGTGCGCTCTCCGAGCTTCAAGGTGGCCTGATAGGTTTTATCTGCGTTGAGTAAATATTGTGAAAACTTGGTTGCCTCTCCAAAACACAACGGCAAAACACCTGTTGCCAGTGGATCAAGACTTCCAGTATGCCCAGCTTTTTGCGCTTGAAACAATCGCTTACATGTCATCAATGCTTGGTTAGAAGTAGGACCTTGCGGCTTATCCAATAACAATAACCCACTAACCGGCCTACCTTTTCGTCGTCGCCCCATAAACTTAAATACTTCTCAGTTATGGTTGCCAGGCGGCTTTTCAGATCGAATATTATGAAGGAGTTTTTCAATATGGCCTGCACGCAGCTGACTTTCATCGAAATAAAATCTTAGCGTCGGTGTCGTCCGCATCGTAGAGCCTTTGGCAAGCTGGCTTCGTAAAAAGCCTGCTGCGCCATTTAATACTTTAACGGGCTCTTTTGCGTCTTCTTTAGAATCGCAACCTAAGACAGTGAGATACACTTTCGCGTGAGAAAGATCTCGACTGACCTCTACATCCGTAATGCTAACCATCGCAACACGAGGATCACGCATCTCACGTTGTATCAAGATTGATAACTCTTTACGCAGAAAGTCTGCTACACGCTCTGGGCGACCAAATTCTCTAGCCATTTAATTAATACCGCTTAGACTATAGTGACCTGGCCACTTCTTTCACATCAAAGACTTCGATTTTATCACCGGCCTTAACATCCTGATAGTTTTTAACACCAATACCACATTCCATACCGTTACGAACGTCATTGACATCATCTTTAAAGCGGCGGAGTGATTCTAGCTCACCTTCATAGATTACAATATCATCACGTAAAACACGGATCGGCTTGCTTCGGAACACCGTACCTTCGATAACCATCGATCCGGCTATCAAACCAAATTTCGGCGACTTAAAGACATCACGCACTTCGGCGACACCAACAATCTCTTCACGTAACTCAGGCGACAACATACCTGAAAGCGCTTTAGTTACATCATCGATCAAGTCATAGATAACACTGTAGTAACGATATTCTACCCCTTCTTTTTCCATTAGGGCTTTCGCAGATGCATCCGCACGAACATTAAAACCAAAAACAATCGCGTTTGAAGTAAGCGCCAGATTGGCATCGGTTTCAGTAATACCACCAACACCGGAGCTAACAATAGTCACTTCCACTTCGTCATTACCAATATCATTCAACGACTGTTGAAGTGCTTCCAATGAACCACGAACATCGGTTTTTAGTACAACATTCAAGCGCTGCTTAGATGCTGATTCCATGTTAACAAACATGTTTTCAAGTTTAGCCACTTGTTGACGCGAAAGACGTGTTTCACGTGTTCGCTGGTTTCGAAGCTCAGCAACTTCACGGGCCTTCTTCTCCGACTCAACAACAATAAACTCATCACCTGCATCAGGCGTTGATGCTAAACCAACGATCTCAGTAGGAATAGAAGGTCCAGCTTCTTTAATCGGTTTGCCAACCTCATCAATCATCGCACGAACACGACCAAAAGATTCGCCTGCCAGAACAATATCGGAGGATTTCAATGTACCTGACTGAACAAGTACAGTAGTGACCACACCACGACCTTTATCCAAGCGAGACTCAACCACCACACCTCGTGCAGGAATATCTGCCGGTGCTTCCAATTCAAGCAATTCAGATTGCAACAAGATAGCATCTAATAGTTCATCAATACCTTGGCCGGTATGTGCCGAGACTGGAACGAACTGGTATTCACCCCCCCAATCTTCAGGGATAACTTCTTTCGCGGCCAATTCGTTTTTAACACGATCGAGATCGGCACCTTCTTTATCGATTTTGTTTACAGCAACCACCAAAGGCACACCAGCAGCTTTAGCGTGTTGAATCGCTTCTTCCGTTTGTGGCATCACACCATCATCTGCAGCAACAACAAGAATAACAACGTCAGTTGCTTTAGCACCTCGTGCTCGCATTGCCGTAAAGGCGGCGTGACCCGGGGTATCCAGGAAGGTGATCATGCCCTTATCAGTTTCTACGTGGTATGCACCAATATGCTGAGTAATCCCACCGGCTTCACCACCAGCAACATGCGTTTTACGGATATAGTCGAGCAAGGAGGTCTTACCATGGTCTACGTGACCCATAACTGTCACTACCGGTGCTCTTGGCTCAAGCGTACCTTCGGCACTCTCAAACTCATCCATCAACTTATCTTCAACGGCCGTTTCAGACACGATCTTAGGTGTATGACCCATCTCTTCAATGAGAAGAATGGCTGTGTCCTGATCAACCACCTGATTAACGGTTGCCATCACACCTATTTTTAATAGGGCTTTAATCACATCGCCCGATTTGACCTTCATCTTATTCGCAAGGTCACCCACTCGGATTGCATCAGCCACTTCAATCTCAAGCACCTGCTTCTCAGTTGGCATTTCGAATTCTTGACGATCTACGTTGATGCGTGCTTTGGATTTCTTACGATTACGGCTGCCCATCTCCTGAAATTCGCCATCAAGCGTAAGTCGCGACTGAAGATTTTGACTTCTGCCTTTACCCCGTGAACCCTTGCTTTCTTTGCCACGACGAGGGCGCCTTTCCTCAGTCGGCTGCTGAGGTTTAATTTCTGCTCGTAAACGCTTGGTTTTTGTGACTGTTTTTTTCTTATCTGAAGTTTGTTCAGCTTCTTTTGCGTCTTTTTGGCGTTTTTCTTCTTCGCGTTGCTTTTGCTGTTCAATTTCACGAAGGCGCTTATCTTCTTCAGCTTTGCGCTTATCTTCTTCACGCTGCTTTTGACGAATGGCACGCTCTTGTGCTTCTGTCTCTTCCTGCTCACGACGCTTAGCCGCGGCTAACTGGCGCTTAACCTCAAAGTCATTCGGGTTATGCTTGGCTTTTTCTTCCAGAGCTGTTTTCTCTGAACGAATAGCCGCTAACTCCAAACGAATACGCTCTTCAGCAGCTTTAGCAGCGGCTTCTCGAGCAGCTCGCTCCGCCGCTTCAATGGCTTCTTGCTCACGGCGCTTTTTATCCGCAACTTCTTGTTTCGCTTTTTCTTTAGCTAAACGTTCAGCCTCAGCCTTTGCTTCTTCAGCTTTTTGCTTTTCTGCTGCCTCTGCTGCCTTTCTAGCTGCTTCTTCAGCTGCTTTCACTGCAGCTTCTCGCGCAGCTTTTTGCGCTTGTTCTTCCGCGATCTCTTCAGGTGTTTTTGTTGGAACTTCTGGCTCAGCTTGAGGCTCTTTAACCTCAGCTTCCGGCGATTTATCTTCTACCAATTGGGCTTCAACTTCCTGCGTCTGGCTCGCCACTTTTTCTTCAACCAGCTCTGACTCAACCGACCGCTCAGATTCTGTCGAATCTTGAGCAGCTGGTTTTACAACCGTCCGTTTTTTTCGTACTTCAATATTCACCGTTTTGCGGCCTGCACCGGCACCGGTTTTTATCGTGCTAAGCTTTTTACGCTTAAGCGTAATTTTCTTAGGCTTTTCTTCAGAGCCCTGACTATCACGCAAA
>CAKMZU010000083.1:8575-11375 GCA_929200485.1 uncultured Gammaproteobacteria bacterium
CGTTAGCAAGGTCTCTTTATCTTCAACAGAGACAACTTCATTTTCATTCTTATGAGAAAGCCCCGCTTCTTTCATTTGCATCAACAAGCGGTCAGTAGGTATACCCACTGTAATGGCTAATTGACTGACTGTAACTTCCGCCATTCGTTTATTTCTCCTCTTACACCGCCTGAACGAAGAATTTATTATTGATTCTCAAACCAAGGAGCACGCGCTGTCATAATCAACGCAGCCGCTTTCTCATCATCCATCCCGTCAATCTCCAGCAAATCATCAACCGCTTGCTCCGCAAGATCTTCCATGGTAATAACTCCCATGTCTGCCAGTTTGTAGGCTAAGGCTTCATCCATGCCTTCCATCGCTAATAAATCATCCGCAGGCTTTGCATCATCACTGGCAATCGCTTTGGTTAATAATGCATCTTTCGCACGATCTGTCAGTTCCTGAGCAACATCCTCATCGAATCCCTCTATGGCTGCCATCTCCGATAATGGGATATACGCCACTTCATCCAAGGTCGTAAAGCCTTCTTCGACCAATACTTCTGCAAGATCCTCATCAACATCTAGCGCATCCATAAAGCTGGTAACCACATTACCTACTTCACTTTGCTGTTTTGCTTCCCATTCATTCACACCCATGACGTTGATCTTCCACCCTGTCAATTCAGTCGCCAAGCGAACATTTTGACCTGAACGGCCAATCGCTTGCGCTAAATCATTTTCAGAAACGGCAACATCCATGGAATGACTGTCTTCATCAATGGCAATCGATTCTACTTCAGCCGGTGACATCGCATTTATCACCAATTGCGCTGGGTTATCATCCCAAAGAATAATATCTACACGTTCATTATTAAGCTCACCAGAAACTGCCTGCACACGCGCACCGCGCATACCAACACAGGCACCTACAGGATCAATACGGCCATCATTGGTTTTTACCGCAAGCTTTGCACGAGAACCGGGATCACGAGCAGCCGCCTTAATCTCAATGACTTCTTCTGAAATCTCTGGCACTTCTATTTTGAAAAGCTCAACCAACATCTCTGGGCAAGTTCGGCTTAATTTTAACTGAGGACCACGTCCCTCATCAGGAATATCATGCAAAACAGCTCTTACTCGATCACCCATGCGGAAAATCTCACGTGCGATAACATCTGACTTTGGCAAAACCGCTTCTGCGTTACCACCAAGATCGATGATCAAATTATCTCGTGTAACCTTTTTCACCGTACCATTAACAAGCTCACCAAGACGGCCACGATACAGATCAATCACCTGTGCACGTTCTGCCTCCCGCACTTTCTGTACAATAACCTGCTTTGCTGTTTGTGCCGCGATTCGGCCAAACTCTACATTTTCAATTTGCTCTTCATAGACATCACCAATTTCCAAGCTAGTATCGACGTCATTCGCTTCCTCGGTTGTAAACTGAGTACCTAAAATGGCCACTTCATCATCAGCAACCACGGTCCAGCGCCTGAAGGTTTCATAACTACCATTCGTACGATCTATGATGACATAAACATCCGACTCCTCGTCAAAACGCTTTTTCGTCGCTGTCGCAAGCGCCTGCTCTATCGCCTCAAAAATGATGCTTTCATCAACACCCTTTTCATTGGAGACCGCCTCTGCGACTAATAAGATTTCTTTACTCATCATATGCCTCTGTATTATGCATTAATCCCTAAAGACGAGATTGGCTTTATGTATCGTATCGAAAGGTAACAAATATTCTTCATCGTCCACTTTTACTACGACTTCATCACCCTCAATGCCCACTAACTGCCCAGTAAATTTTCGTCGACCTTCAAAAGGCACATTGAGTTTTACAGAAAGCTCAGCACCAATGTATGCGTTGTATTGACTCAACTCAAACAAAGGACGTTGCATGCCAGGGGATGAAACTTCCAGCACATACTCTGTACTGATAGGATCTTCGACATCCAGGATTCCACTGACTTGACGACTAACATCCGCACAATCATCAACAGAAACACCGGATTCACTATCAATATAGATTCGAAGCAATGCACGCTTACCTTGAGGTAACAATTCAACCCCCCAAAGCACCAGCCCCATCGACTCGACAGCCGGCTTAATAAGATCACGAATGACTGTATCTACCGCCATAAACCCGTATAAACCCTAGACATCAAAAAAAGATTCTAAAAACAAAAAAAGGGCATAAAGCCCCGCAAACAAGCGCATTTCACCAACTTTCTAAAAGCGCTTCATTAACGACGGCGATTATAGGGAGTTGCCCTTTATTAATCAACAACCAATCGCCTTATTTTCCCTTAACTGAACCGACACACAACCAATAAGATAAAGCCTGACTAGATCAAACAACAAACTGCCTAAATCAAACAACAAAAAAAGAGGCATTTCGCCTCCTTTTCTTATAATCCCTATTAATTCATTTATTAATTCACTTGGTGCCGAAGGCGGGACTTGAACCCGCACGAGCATAGCTCACCACCCCCTCAAGATGGCGTGTCTACCAATTCCACCACTTCGGCTAAAAACTGTTACTGAGGAACGTCCTCAGACTTGACCGATTCAGAATTAGTCGCCGCAGGCACATCATCACTCGCGCCAACTTCTCCCTCTTTCACAGGCAGCGCAAACGAAGCTTCTACTGCCTCCTGATCAATCATAACATCATAAAGCGACTCACTCTTCTTGTGCGCAAAGTACGCCAAAGAAAGACTGGTTACTAAAAAAATCGCAACCAAAAAAGCTGTCCATTTTGTCAAAAGGCTACCACCACCTTGAACACCTAAAACGGTTTGTGA
>CAKMZU010000084.1:0-4676 GCA_929200485.1 uncultured Gammaproteobacteria bacterium
ACTGTTAAATACAGTTTCTAAACCCTAGTTAAAATATCTCTGGCGGCTTAGGTCTTAAGCCGCCCCTTTTCCCAACACCCTCCTCATAACACAGTTACGCATACCTCCATTAACACCCACCCGAACTATTAACGACTCCGTTGATCCAATATAAAAACGGGGGAATCTAATGAAAGCGTTAATAGCAGAATTTTTAGGTACACTCTGGTTAGTATTAGGTGGTTGCGGCAGCGCCATTTTTGCAGCGACCTTTCCTGAGACAGGCATTGGATTTTTAGGTGTCGCTTTAGCCTTTGGATTGACGGTTGTGACTATGGCTTATGCCATTGGCCATATTTCAGGCTGCCATTTAAATCCTGCTGTATCTTTTGGGTTAAGCATAGCGGGAAGGCACCCCTGGAAGTGTTTTGCTCCCTATGTCGGCGCTCAAGTGTTAGGCGCAATAGCGGCAGGTGGCATTTTATATCTTATTGCTTCAGGTCAAATGGGTTTTGACATAAGTAAAGGTTTTGCAACGAATGGCTATGGTATCCACTCCCCCGGCGGATACCCGTTGATGTGTGGCGCGATTTCCGAAACCGTACTCACTGCATTTTTTATTTATATAATTTTGAATGTCACAAGAGATGACTCCCAAACCAATGTTGCCCCTATTGCTATAGGCCTTACCTTAACGCTCATACATCTTATCAGCATCCCGATCACAAACACGTCGGTTAACCCAGCAAGAAGTACGGGTGTTGCCGTCTTCCAGGGCGGCTGGGCGCTAGAGCAATTATGGCTATTTTGGATAGCACCCTTAGCTGGTGGCCTGACAGGTGCTTTACTTTTTAAAGTCACGCAAGAAAAAACTAGCTAACCTGCTTGTTCACACGATTCTTTGATGATGTCGATGTTTTAATTAATGACGTTTTTGGCAAAGAGGCAACACGATGAATAAATCGAGGTAACGCAACGACATGGCTTCCCATCAATGGTTTGCCCGTAGTAATCATTGATACTGAAATATCCCGATCAGGATCCGCCCAACAAAGAATATTTGAAAACCCCAGATGACCAAAGGCATTTTCAGAATTCAAGCCATAAAGCCCTATTGGGTTTGAACCCAACATAAACCCTGCACTAAATCGCATTGGCAAATAGAGCGATCGGTCTAAGCGTACGGGCGATGCTTCTTTTAACGCAATATCAATGGTTTCTTTTAATAGTACTTGCTTGCCATTATATTGCCCACCATTCAATAACATTTGATAAAAACGCGACATTTCTTCCGCTGTCCCATACATATTGCCTGCAGGAATCACAGCGGACATAAAGGCTTGCGTATTAGATAACCTAACAGCTTCATCAATACTTAAACCAAAGGATTTCTCCAAAAAACGCCCCAATAGCTTTGGTGGACGGCTACCGGTGACATAGTTTTTAGCTGCGTTAGAGTGAAACGGCTCATCCAGGCCGTACCGGAAATACTGCATATTTAACGGCGTACGAATCACCTCATCCAAATAATCATTAATTGAAATACCAAGAACCCTTCTGACTAACTCATCAGCAATAAAGCCTGTCGTTACCGGGTGATAAGCCTGCACACGTCCATTCGGCGATTGTGATGGCGTAGCATAAATAGCATCCAATGCTTGTTGCCTATCGACTAATCCTTTAACCCCTGGCGATTGCTCAACCACAGGAAAACCACCGCAATGGCTGAGCATTTGATAAATCGATATTTTATCCTTGCCAAAAACACCGAACTCGGGGATATATTTTGCCACAGGGAGCAATAAATTAATTGCCCCCTCCTCTGCCATTTTATGCAATAAAATAGCCGTCACTGCTTTTGAAGCCGAGAAATAACACACTGGCGTAGACACAGTCATTAATCTGCTAGTGCCATTAGCACTGTTGTCTTCACCCGTATCACTAAACCCTAAACTTCGATGATAAATAATCTGGTTAGATTTACGCAAGCAAAACGCAATGGCTGGATACATGCCTGTCCGATATAAATCCTCTACAGCTAACCAGACGTTTTGGAACGCTTCTTGATCTTGTTCAGAGAATTTATGGAAATTTTCTCGATCGGCATCAACTTGAAGAGAACGGGCAACATCCAATGAAACATCAACAGAGTGGAATAATCGTTTATTTACGATTTTAAATAGAGATCGACCCATCATGGGCAGTCATCCTCATAATGAACTGCCTCTAAATGTAGCAAAGATTAGGAAATCTGCATTATCGCCTGCTAATAGCACTTTTAAAATTAGTGTTATATGAATACCTGATGCTAATAAAGTAGCTTAAAAATACTATATTTTAAGGCTATCTCGTCTGCGTGCTGGAATGTTTTTACAAGATTATCCTGAGAGTGTTCTCCATTAAGACACTCCTTAAGGCTCTTCAGTGTATTTACATCCGTTCTTCTTTCTTCTGTATTATCATCTACAGCGAAAATTATCGAACTAATAAATGTCACTATTTTTTGACTTAAAATGGGCAGCTTGTAATTAATGGATGTACATCCCATCACGCTCTGAGTCATGATAATGAAAATAAATATAAATTTTTTCATTTGCTCCTGATTATACTTTAGACAACAACATGCGCCACAGGCTGCTACGCACCTGTGCGCTTACGGTTAATGGTTACTTCTTGCTAATGCGCCTCGTTCGCTTCAAATTCATCCAGTTTAAGCTTCATCGATCCATCCGACTGCAATACCCAAAGCTCATTGGTAATAACACCTTTGGCATTATTCATAGTCCATTCAGATTGTAGCTTCACGGTTTTTTCGTCAATAACTTCTACCACTGGGTTTATATAGCTTATATCTTCCAAACCCTCATCAATGATTTTCTGCCATAATCGTTGAATCGATGCGCGACCTTCAAAGGTGCCATAGGGTTTTGCATGAATCACGGCATCTTCTTCATACTGTGCCGCACATAGTTTGGCATCATGAGCGTTAAATGCTGCTCTCCACTGGCTGCTCGCCTGATTTACAGCCTCAACTAATTTATTTGAATCATACAAGATAGTACCCTCCAAAATTTAATGAATATCGTTACACTAATAAACTTTGATACCCTTGAGCACATTATTGTTCCGTAAAAGTGAAGTATTTAGTTGCACAAAGGCGAACACAATAAATGAGCAGGTGACTTCTACACTTCAATTTATTCGTATTGTGATGAATCTAGAAGGTGCGCTCCCGATCTAACGGGAACGCATGAGTTATTTGCTCGTCTTTTTATTATTGATAAGATCTTATCGATTCTTATTAAGCTGCAGCAGCAGCCATGGCAGGTATAGCATTCGATTTTTTAACATCATCAGGTAAGTCTGACTGTTTGATTCTAACATTATCAAATACCTTCAACATAAAGCCATCCAAATCTTCCGACACAGGGTTTTTGGCACTTAACAATTTCCACTTTAATCGTACAGCGATGGATTTAATGTCGCGGCCGCTAAAACCATCCGACAGACTCGCCCAAGATTTAATGTTTCTCTTAACCCATTGCTTAAGCTGCTCTGCTTTAACTATATTTGGCACTGAAGCTATAGCGTCTAAAAGATATTGGTCAAGTAACTTTTCACGTGTACTCATATCAGGCAAATCAAATCGAACCATATAAGTGATACGGGAAATCATCGCTGGATCAATTTTATCTGCGCGGTTAGTTGCAAAGACGAAAAAGTAATTAGGACTCAAATCACCGGTTTTCGTTAAAAAGTGCGTGACCACTTTGCTTTGCTCGGGGCTCAAATCATTTCGACTCATAAGTAATGAATCGGCTTCATCGATGAAAATCATGGTTTTATTTTGAGGCTTTTCTACGGTATTGAACATTTTATCTATTTCTTCAATGGCTTGATCCGTCGGGACTCTAAACCAGTTACTGCCTGAACAGATGATATAATCAAAATGATAGTTTGAAGCCATTTGACGTGCTTTTAATGTCTTACCGGTACCTGGTGGGCCGTAAAATAATAAGTTGGGTAATTCACTTTGGTGATGACTGCCAGTTAACGTTGCGATGGCTTCTTGTAACTCAGCATCGGATTCTGGATTCAAAAATACTTTGTATTTACTCGCATCGCCATTACCTACGCCTTTTTCAAGTTTTAGTTTCGGTTTATACAGAGTTTTCACATGCTGCTCCCACCATTTCTTAGCAAAAAAACTTGCGGTAGCAATTAAGGTTAACCCGCCCGCTAGAGCAACACCATATTTTGCAATCTTATCTGTGCCATAAGAGCGAATAGTGTCGCCAACTTTATTAGCATTATTTCCAATGGTTTTTCGAAATTCTTCAGCGCTTTTAGATAGATTATCACGCATTTTGACAGAAAAATCTCTGACTATCTCTGCAATTTTACTCTCTTTACGGGGGTTCGCCGGATCATCCATTTCTGATTTAATCCCTTTCGCAGCGCCTTTTATCAGGCCCTCGCCAACCATCTCAGCTAAGGCTGTCGCCTCTTCTTTGCCCTGTTCTCGCAAAAGCGTCGGAGCAAGACTAGGCGGATCTGCTGAGAAAGCCTGCGGCAACGAAAATAACAAACTTGTAAAAATTATTGAAATAAATAAGCGCATGTATTCATCCTCTGTTCAAAGCATTATTTAGAGAGGAAAAACAAGGATAGTTTTTTTTTTTTAGATTACAGTAAGT
>CAKMZU010000084.1:4686-9820 GCA_929200485.1 uncultured Gammaproteobacteria bacterium
TTATATTGCTATTGGTATTTTTTGGTGAAATACTTAATTTCTGTTGACAGCAAAATCCAACGCACGATTTCTCAGGAGGGCATTGATGTCATTTGAAGAAAAGTTTTCACAACAAATGGAAAAAGCAGGTAAGGAACTGGAGCAATTACGCGATGAATTGCGCTTAAAGGCGCATCTACTTAAAATGGAATCTAAGGATGAATGGGAGTCTATGGAGAAAAAATATCAATATTTTGTCGACAACAAACTCCCCGAACTCAAAGAATCCAGTCGAGAAGCCAGCCATGAAATGAAAGAAAAAATACAGGAACTGAGCGAAGAAGTTAAAAAAGGCTACAAAAAGTTAATCGACTCAATCAAGCATTAATCATTGATCAATGGATAATCGATATAACCTTTTTCACCGCCCTGATACAGCGTCTTGTCATTAAGCACATTTAATGGAAAATCATCTAAAAATCGCTCAACAAGATCAGGGTTTGCAATAAATGCACGGCCAAAGGAAACTGCGTCGGCGTTACCTTGCTTGATCGCAGCATTAGCGCTTTCTTTGTTGTATCCGTCATTTAACATTATTGGGTGAGAGCTCAAATTACGAATAAAAGCTGGGGTATCCCCATCAAAATCGCCATTCACCAGCGCATGAATGTAAGCTAAAGGGAAAAAATTAATTTCTTTCAATAAATATTGATACGTTTTCGCTGGATTATCATCATGATGATCATTATAGGTATTACCAATACCTATTCGAAGTCCTAATCGACCTGAGCCTACAACACCAACTAATGCCTCAATCAATTCTAAAACAAAGCGACACCGGCATTGTGTGGACCCTCCATAGCTATCTGATCGCTGATTGCTATTGGAAGCGAGAAACTGCGCCGGTAAATACCCACTAGTGCAATGCAGCTCAATACCATCAAAACCTATAGCCATGGCGCTTTTTGCGGCAAGACTATACTCATCAATCACCGTTTGAATCTCGGAAGTTAACAATGCTTGGGGTTTAAGGAGCGCTTTCATTCCCTCATGAGTAAACAGCGATGCTTTGGGTTTAATCGCTGAAGGTGCAACAATCGCTAGATCCGCCTTACGATTTAATGGGTGTGCAATGCGACCACAATGCATGAGTTGCATTACCATTTTTCCGTCTTGTTGATGAACGCCCTCAACCACTTTCTGCCAACTTGATGCTTGTGCATCATTTGCAATGCCAGGTGTATTAAAATATCCCTTACCCTGCTCCGAAGGATAAACACCTTCAGTTACGACCAATCCAGCACTTGCTCTTTGCGCATAGTGCTTGGCCATAATATCTGTGGCAAAACCATCACGGGTTGCCCTTGCCCGAGTCATTGGTGCCATTACCATGCGATTATTGAGGGATAATTCACCCAATTGAACAGGAGAAAATAAATCTTGTGACATAAATTATTCTTACTTGTACTGCATGAGCCTTAGTGCTTTTCAATAACCAGTTGCACTGACCCAACATGAAAGCCCCATTTATATAGACGAGATTCATTGATAATGCGTTTTTCACTGACGAGAAACATTTTATCATCGACGCTAACCACAAAGGGCTTCTTGTTATATTCGATTTGCAGCAGGTAATTCATAAACAGCGCATTACCCGCAACAGACATGGTGTGCGAGCCTATCACATCATTCGCTGTAGCAGTATATTTCCCGTCGGCAATTTTTATTAATTGCCAACGCCTGTGCTGCTTTTCACCATCATCAAAAACAAATCGCTCATCAAGCACACCTGCACCATCGCTCCAATGCGCATCAATATCCGCTTTAAACGTTCTTATGACATTGCCTTGACGGTTTTTTACAATGCCATAAGCCATTAATTTGCCATCAAAAAAAACCTCAGGGTTAAGTACTGGCTTTTTGTTTCTGTATTGTTCAATGGAGTGATTAGCACACCCGCCAAGAAGAACTAACAAGCATAAAGAAGCAAAATATTTCATCAGTAGGACCTATAGTATCTCTAATGTTTTATCCGGTTTCGCATAAGACAATCTTGCAAGCTTCTTAGGCAAATAATAGGTATCTAGCCCTGTCACTGTGACGGTATCTAACAATTGATAATCAATGGTTTTATCCGGACTTAGCGCCGACTCGGGCAAATAAATCGAAGTAACTTCACCGATAATAAGCGTGGTTCCATTGGACTTAACAGGCATCATTTCTTTTAGTGTTAAACAAAGTTTTAAAGGGCTTTCTTCAACCATCGGTGCGTAGCAACTTTCATCGTAAACCGGTGTCAGCCCGACTTCTTTAAATTCTGACTGTGCATCTGTGTATCTTGCAGCACTTTGATGAGCTTGTTTGAAAAAAGATTGAGCGACCTGATTAATAGTAAACACCTCTGTTTCCTGAATATTTTTCAATGTGCCTCTTACAACTGAATCAGGTCGTGAAAGTATGCCGATTAGGGCAGGATCAGCGCCTATATGGATTATTTGACTAAAGATGGCCAGATTTTCAATGCCACCCATACTTTTAGTACCAATAAGAGCCGCAGGCTTGAAGCCTGTTAGTTGATTAACAAAATGTGCTCTCTCTCTTCTGTCTAATTCCTTAAGTTGTTGCTTCGAGATCTTCATACAGCTTTCACATCCTGATTGTTTTTAAAATAAAAAATGACGATATCTCGATAGTCGCCTTTAGCATTAGCCATATTGGAACGCCCTATAAATATCGATAAATCAGCACCGTTGTATCCTAAATAGATTGGTGGAAATATCTGGGCTATTAACCAGTTGGCGGGTTGGATTTTAATGCATCGATCCATTTGTATCTTTTGATACATCTGAAATTTACCAATTATCTTTTTAATTTTTTTGCAGGGAAGGAACTTCGATTTCATCTTTACCCATTCCAACCTTGAAGGCACTGGATAATAAAATTCACTTTTCTTTCTTTTGTTAATGATCATATTACCTGAAATAAATGGGTTAAAACCGGCATCAATAACAAATGGTTTTTTTAATTTGATCGATTTAGTTTTTATACTCTTATCGCATTGATTTCGATAGCTTATACTCAGTTTATTTTCTTTCTTCCTGACACTAAAGGCTTCACCACAATGCTGGCTTTCAAATTCAACGTTTGGCTGATAAGGCAAAGACGCTAATATCATGTTTTTTTCAGCAAAGGGTTTATCATTACGAACTTGATAAGAGACTTTATGCTGTTTCGCATCAATAGTATGAAACTCTTGATAAAGCAGATTTTTATTTTTTTTATCAAAAACAAATCCAACAATTTTTTGCTCTGCATAGGTTGTTGTAAAGAGACACATTAACAAACTAAAAAGGAGAAATCCGTTTAGCATACATGACACCTAATATGAGCAAAACCAACCAATACAGGGTTATCAACCCGAGTGGCAGTATTGCAGGTTCACTAAAAGTTGTTTGTGTTAATTTTGCACCAATAAAATAATTTAGTGGTATGGCGAAAACAGTGATGATACACAGCAGCCTTTGCCTTTGCTGAAATATTTTCAAGCAATGGCAAAGACAGGTTGAAAAGCTTAACCACAAACCTAACAACCAAAGCGGCGCTAGCGTAATTTTACCTATGGTGATGCTTTCCAACGGATTAAACATGACTAAACCAAGATAAGCGATTATCGAATCAAGCAAAAACCCTGTTAATGCAAAAGTTAAAATCAGCCCCCACTCTTGCTTCACCTTTACAAAAATAAATCCATGCACGATCAACAAAATGATTGTTGAGATTAATAGCCAATGGATTGGTGCAAAGACACAAACAAACCAATTAGCTTGAAACAACAGGGCATTGAGCCATAACGGAGCTGATTTCACCATGGCTACCGATAGAGTGATGATACTGCGCCATAGGCCCCTGGCTTGCGCATTAGTAATTGAGAGGTTTGAATGACATGTTCGCGGAAGCCCCCCTCACAGTAGCAAAGGTAATATTCCCACATACGATAAAACACTTCATCAAACCCTAAATCTAAAATGGCCGCTTTGTTTCGATAAAAACGCTCACGCCACTGTGCTAAGGTTTTTGAATAATCAATAGAGATATCATGCAGGTCTATTAACTGCATATCGGTATAATTTGACAACGCTGTCGCTATCACTGAAATACTTGGCAGACAGCCACCTGGGAATATATAGCGCTGTATAAAATCAATTTCTTTTTTAGCGTCATCATAACGTTGGTCTGATATAGTAATTGCTTGAATGAGCGCCAGACCATCTGCTTTGAGTAGACTTGAGCATTTATTAAAGTAATCATCATAAAACCGGTACCCAACAGCTTCAATCATCTCAATAGAGACTAATTTATCAAACTGCCCTGTTAATTCTTTTTTATTACACAGATTTTATGGTTTAACCCTAAGTCATGGACCTTCTTTTTTACATATTGATATTGCTGCTCTGAAATGGTTGTCGTAGTGACTCGGCAACCATAATGCTTCGCGGCATGGATAGCCATCCCTCCCCAGCCTGTACCGATCTCAATTAAATGATCTGATGATTCCAATTGCAATTTTTGGCAAATAATATCCAATTTATGGTGTGAAGCTTGCTCAAGGTCATCATTGCGTGATTTGAAAACTGCCGAGCTATACATCATGCTTGAATCAAGAAAGGTTTCAAAAAAATCATTGCTTAAATCGTAGTGCGCAGAAATATTTTTAGCACCACCTTTCAATGTATTTTGTGTCATTAAATGAAGAAGCTTGGCGAAGAATTTAGACAGAGGGTTACGCTTTTGATCCATCGCATTTAACACGTCAATATTCCGGCACATTAACCGAACAAGGATCTGCAAATCACTCACTACCCAGGCACCCACCATATACATCTCAGCCGCTGCCACCATGCCACCAAAGAGAATATGCCGAAACATTGCTTTGTTGTTTACCGTAAGGGTCACAACAAGATCTGTGTCATGCGCTTCCTGACCAAGCGCTACGACTTTACCTTCGCAAAGAATAATTAACCGCCCGAAGCGTATCTTTGCAAAATGATTAATTACCTTCTGATACGCGATTTCATCAAATCGGCTTGCCGTTAACCGATTTGCCAGATGACTATATGACGGAGCAACCGTTGCCATGAGTGACCTCCTAAAAAAA
>CAKMZU010000084.1:9830-10830 GCA_929200485.1 uncultured Gammaproteobacteria bacterium
AAAAATAACCGTATCAATGTGGGTTTGAATAAAAAGGGATTCGCTTAACCGCAAATAATTTAAATGCCTGCCAATAAATAAGCGATGCGATTTTCCAGGTCATCAATACACTTGGTTTACTGTCTGTTTCTTGCTTAAGGGATAATGTCGCATCCATAATGATTTTATCGTTTGATTTGCAATCAATATGAATGGCTATTTTTTTATCCATCATTTTACTCATCCAATGATAGTTAATATTCATATCATTGAAGGGCGAAACATGCATCGTTTTGTTAAAAGTTATTCGTTGAAGCGGCACATCTGGATCACATGATAAATAATAATTTTGTTTCTCACCCCAAGGTGTATTTGTCACTTCTGCAATCATTGCTTCAAGTCGAGTATTTCTGAAACAAAAGTAAACATTGATAGGATTTATTAAATAACCTAAACAGCGTAACTGGGTTAATAAATAAATTTTATCAAATTTTTTTTCTGGCTGATTTGTAAACAAAAATTTTAATGCTTTCTCTTTTAAGTCTGATTTCTCTGCTGTGAGATAATCTTCAGACTTGAAGCTAAATGGCGATTTTTTTAAAAATGTTTGCAAATCGCTAATTTGATCAAGATCAATCAGCCAGCTTGTCAACCCATAACTAAAGTGATTTGTTTTAGGGGTAAATCGCCGATGACGCACTTGCCCACTAAACAGTGTAAATGCTCTCATAAAGAACCACCTAAGGCCTCTGCCACCTGTAAACCACTTAAACAACCATCCTCATGAAATCCATTGCGCCAGTATGCCCCACAAAACCAGGTCCTATTTACTCCATTAATGCAGTGTCGCTTTTCTTGCGCCGCTATGGCTTCAAGCGTAAAAACAGGATGTGCATAAGTATATTCACCGAGTATCTTTGCTCTATCAATTTGATCTGTCGCATTCAAAGTGACACAAAAAGTTTGATCCGATCTAATACCCTGAAGAATATTCATATTGTAGGTTAAGGTTGGCCTGGTT
>CAKMZU010000084.1:10840-11354 GCA_929200485.1 uncultured Gammaproteobacteria bacterium
GTTCTGATCCGTTGAACCCAACAAATAATTCCAACTCGACCATGTGGCTTTGCGTTCAGGGAGCATATTCACATCCGTATGTAACACCACAGCATTGTCCTGATAGGCTATTGCACCAAGAATACGCTGTTCTTCCAATGTGGGCTGTTGGAGCAGATTTAAAGCCTGATCACTGTGGCAAGCAAAAACAACATGATCAAAGTTCTCAATGTCACCATTTTCAAAAACCAGCTTAACCTTACCACTTGATCTCTCTACTGATTGAATATTGGTATTTGTATGAATTAAGTGTTTAAAATTTTCTACAAGTTTGGGTAAGTAGGCAGCAGAGCCACCTTTGACAACCCGCCAGGTTGGTCGATCATTCACACTTAACAGGCCATGATTTTTAAAAAATCGTACAAAAAACAATAACGGGAAATCAAGCATACTTTGTGTCGAGGCAGACCAAATCGCACACCCCATAGGAACAAGATAATAATCAATAAACTGCTGACTGTAGTTATTTTGTTTG
>CAKMZU010000085.1:0-5647 GCA_929200485.1 uncultured Gammaproteobacteria bacterium
GGTGTTGCTGATGCGATAGAGTCTGACCTTAACGGCTTAACAAGGTTATTTCGTTGGTTGCAGTGGAAAAATCAAACGGCGTTTAAATCCTGGTTAGCCGATACCCATGACTTATTACGTCTGGAATGTGATTTTACGCATGAAGCAGTGATGCTTGAACGCTTTTCTGGCTATCTGGCCGATGATAGTCGATATGTTGTGCCTGCGCTTTATAAAGCAGTATCTGATAGTCGGTTGTTAGTGGCAAGCTTTGAGTCCGGTGTTGCAGTCGATCATCAAACGATAACTGAGTTATCGCAAACAAGACGAAATGCGCTGGCGGCTTCTTTGTTTGAACTATTTTTGAAAGAGTTGTTTGAATTCGGTGACCTTCAAACCGACCCGAATTTTGGTAATTATCGCGTTCGAATTAATGACGATATGGATCAATGGGTATTGCTCGACTTTGGTGCTGTGATTCGCTTTGATGAGACTTATTTATCGGCGGTTAAAGCGTTAATTCGTGCAGTTTTAGATGATGATGAGCAAGGTATTAGAGACGGCGCGATCGCTTTAGGTGTAATGCAGGCAGATTTCCCCGAACAAGTTCAAGCGGCCTTTGCTCATCTCTGTCGATTATTAATGGAGCCGTTTTTAGGCAATAACCCGACAGCACTTAATGAAAGCGGGGATTACTGCTGGCATTTGAGTGAGCTGCCCAGGCGAGCAGCAAAACTAGTCGCCAAATCTGCGTTGAGCCAGTATTTTGTTACACCTTCGTGTGAATTTACATTATTTTGTCGAAAGCTTTTAGGTATTTACCGAATATTAAGCCAACTTAAAGCGGAGTTTACTCCTGGTTTGGTGGAGGGGGTGGATTGGGGGTAAAGCCTGTTGCGCCTTCAATACCTACGAGATTTCTTGCATCAAACTCAGGGTTAGCGTTATTATTGCTTTGAGAGATTTGTTTTTGATCAGGATCTTTTTTGCTTGCATCAATAGCCCGTTTTAATTGAATATCATAAAGTATTTCTGCTTGAGTGTCTGGATTTTCTATGCCTTGAGATTGTTCCTCTTTCTTTTGTTGTTCCAGGCTTTTCTTAAGCGCTTGTCTCATTTCTTCCTCTTGTATGTAGTCAGTATCTTTTTCGGGGTGATGATCAGCTCCATCCGAAATTTCTTTGGTCCTGCCCGTATTAGCTGTCATGACTCTCTTTAGGGATGCGTTGTATGAATCTGCTTGAATAGATACTCTTCTGATAATTTCTTGGCAGCATTCATTAGAAACGACACTAATATTCGTTCCTGATTTATTGCTTTGAGTAAAGCAGCTTTGAACAATTAAATCTAATAAGTCTGAAGTGCTTATATCTACCTCTGCAAGCTGAGCTTTATCGGTGTTTTGGTAATGATCATCATTTTTAGGTGCCTGCCCCATATTCTGATGGATACGATCAAGTTGTTCGGCTACTTCTCTATTATTAAGGTGAGAAAAAGGCCCGTGGAAAAAGCTTGTATGTGACTCGCTTAATATTTCATATTGCATTTCTTTTCCTGAAAATTGACTCTTTTGAGCTGTGTGGGTCAGTGCAAATAACACCTGTAGCCATTTACCCCGTAAATGTTCATAAGTTTCCTCAGCTAGCTTCATATTATTGAAGTGATTGTTTGTCCTTACTGTGAGGTCATTTCTTGTGGCGGAGTTAGGAATGCTCATTTGTTTCATAAATTCTCTTTGATCTTTAGGAAGGGCCTCAGCATGTTTGTGATCTCTGTGTCTTTGATTTCTTTCGCGGAAATCCACGTACACCAACTGACAGATAGCTTTGCAATTTTCTTTGTTTAGAAAATAGTATTCTTCTTCAGGGGTTAGTTCTATCCCAAAGGTTTCGCAGGTCTCTCTAAACCGTTTAGCTGAAGAAACAAGCTCGCATTTTTTTGTTGAGGGTGTTTTTATCTTTACCCAAGGTGGTGTTTCCATCTTGTCTATAGGCTGGGTTAGGCTTATATCATCTGTCTGAGTTGAAGCTTCTTGAAAAGTTGGAGTGGATATTTCAGTAGGTTCGACTTTTTCATTTTGTTGATCTTCATCTTTAATTCCTGCCATACAGCATGGGATGATTGAAAAAAAAATAAACAGTGAGATGGCTGCCTGGGTAATGTGGTTTATAGATAACATGATGGTCTGACTTAATAACTATTCAATGCTCTAGACCTGACATACATTTTTTTGTTCAGTTATTTATTCATAACGTTTTACCTAAGGTTTTTTTGGAGCGATTATTTCTTTGCCTGTTGCACTTATCGAATCGGTGTTTTCTAGTAGAAACTTGCTTAATCTAATAGTTCAGGTCGCCATTTACTGATTATTCATCCTTTGAAATTGCTGAATGTCGCATTATAATGCGGATTTTAGCGATTACTGTTGGTGGCTTTGCCATGATTGACGAGAAATTATTAAGTATTTTGGTATGTCCTGTGAGCAAAGCGCCATTGGAATATCATGCTGAAACTAATGAGTTATTCTGTAAGGCAAGCGGTTTGGCTTATCCTATTCGTGATGATATTCCAGTGATGATCGAAGCAGAAGCTCGCGCCCTCACGCAGGAAGAAAAGGACGCGCTTGCTTGAGCGCCTCTGGTATCGGTGAATCAGTATTCGAGAAAATCATTCGAGGGGATGTGCCCGCCGAGCGATTATTTGAAGACGATCAGTGCATAGTGATCAATGATCTTCATCCCCAAGCACCTGTGCATTTTCTCGTTATTCCCAAAAAAAAGCTGGTATCATTAATGGATACACAAGCTGATGATCAGGCGTTGCTTGGTCATCTTCTACTGGTTGCCTCGCAAGTTGCTGAAACGATTGGACTCTCGGGCTATCGGTTGGTTGCTAATAATGGCCGCTCGGCAGGGCAGACGGTGATGCATCTGCACTTTCATGTGCTGGGGAGAAAGACCCTAAGTGAGCAGGGACTTTAATTTTTTTGACGTATTTTTTAAAAGACGCTTCGTTGATTTGCCGGTTTAAATAAAAAACTCTGTAAGTTTTGGTTGATTGAGACCTCTCTATGACAAACCCTCCTATAACTAATATCCCTCCTGTGACTTCTATCCCGAGGAGTACAGCAGATATTCGTGCTGCGTTTCTTAAATTTTTTGAGGATCAGCAGCATCAGATTGTTGATTCCAGCAGTTTAATTCCTGGCAATGACCCCACTTTACTATTTACCAATGCGGGTATGAATCAGTTCAAGGATGTGTTTTTAGGGCAAGAACAGAGGGGTTACAATCGAGCGACTACATCTCAGCGGTGTGTAAGGGCAGGGGGTAAGCACAATGATCTTGAAAATGTGGGTTACACTGCTCGTCACCACACATTTTTTGAGATGTTGGGTAACTTTTCTTTTGGTGATTACTTTAAGCGAGAAGCGATTCAGTTTGCTTGGGATTTTTTGACTAAAGTTCTGCAGTTGCCTGCGGAGAAGCTTTGGGTCACTGTGCATATTTCAGATGACGAAGCAGAGCGCATCTGGAAAGATGAAATGGGCATTGACCCTACACGTTTCTCTAAGCTTGATGAAGATAACTTCTGGCAGATGGGTGATACTGGGCCGTGCGGGCCAAGTTCGGAGATTTTCTATGATCATGGTGAGGGCATTTTTGGTGATCCTCCCGGTGGCGAACATGATGATGGCGATCGTTATATCGAAATCTGGAATCTGGTTTTTATGCAGTTTGAAAAGCAGGCGAACGGCGAGATGATCCCATTACCTAACCCTTCCATTGATACCGGTATGGGGTTGGAACGGGTCGCTGCCATTATGCAGGGTGTTCATAATAATTATGATATCGATCTGTTTCAGTCTCTAGTGAAAAGTGCGGCGAGCATTTTACAGGTCAGTGATTTAAATGCTCAGTCACTGCGTGTCGTAGCTGACCATATTCGCTCGGTTGCTTTCTTAATTGCAGACGGCGTGTTGCCGTCGAATGAGGGGAGAGGCTATGTGCTAAGACGCATCATGCGACGAGCGATTCGTCATGGTCATAAGCTGGGCGCGACGGATCATTTTTTCTATAAGCTCGCTGAATCTTTAGCGGATGTGATGGGCGATGCCTATCCTGTGCTGCGTGAAAAGCTCACTATTATCACTGATGCCATTCATCAAGAAGAAGAGCAATTTGCCAAGACATTAGATAAAGGCATGCAGGTCTTAAATGATGCCTTAACTAATATGGATGGCAATGAAATCGAAGGGAGTCTGGTATTCAAACTTTACGATACCTTTGGCTTTCCTGTTGACTTAACCAATGATATTGCGCGAGAAAAAGGCCTTGATCTGGATATGGCCGGCTATAACGTCGCTATGAATGAGCAAAAATCCCGCTCAAAAGATGCAGGCGCTTTTGATTTGGATTATACCGCACAGATTAAAGTTGAAGGTGAAACTGAATTCACAGGTTATGATCATTTAAATGGTGAGCATAAAATTGTGGCGCTTTTTGATGAAAATGGCGAAGTGGACGTTTTAGGTCAAGGTAAAAATGGCTTTTTGGTTTTGGATCAAACGCCATTCTATGCCGAGTCTGGTGGTCAGGTTGGCGATAAAGGATTTTTACATGGCAAAGGCTTTAAAGCCTTGGTTAAAGATGTCCAAAAACAAGGTGCGCATCATATTCATCATGTGAATGTCATTGAGGGTGAGGTTAATAAATCTGAAGTCGATACTCAGGTGGATGAACAAAAACGGCAAGCCATCAAGCTTAATCATTCAGCCACTCATTTGCTGCATGCCGTTCTTCGAGATTTCTTGGGTGCTCATGTTGAACAGAAGGGTTCTTTAAATGATGCTGATAAACTTCGCTTTGATTTTTCTCATACGAAGGCAGTTACGCAAGAAGAGTTATCGGCAATAGAGATGAAAGTGAACCAGTTAATTCGTGAGAATTCATTGGTTGAAACCGATATCACTGATAAAGAAGGCGCAATGCAAAAAGGCGCATTAGCGCTATTTGGTGAAAAATATGGCGATGCCGTTCGTGTGTTAAGTATGGGCGGTGGATATTCAGTTGAGCTATGTGGTGGAACACACGTAACACGTACAGGTGATATTGGCTTATTTAAAATTCTTCAGGAGTCTGGCGTCGCATCAGGTGTACGCCGAATTGAAGCGGTAACAGGTGAGGCCGCTTTAGGTTTTATCTCTGGCCGTTTTGAATTGTTAGATAAAGCCGAAGCCACGGTGAGAGCAACTGATCAGAATGTATTGGATAAGGTTGAGAAGTTACTTTCTGGGCAGAGAACCCTTGAAAAGCAAGTTCAGCAGTTGCAAACGAAGTTGGCGGCAAGCTCGGGCCAGGATATCACCAGCGAAGTCGTCAAAGTCGGTGAGATTAATGTGTTGGCAAAAGAGTTGCCGGGTGTTGATCGCAAAGCCTTGTTATCATCGCTTGATCAATTAAAAAATAAGTGTGAGCCTGCGGTTATTCTTTTAGCATCTAAAGATGATAAAGGTATTACCTTGGTCGCTGGTGTTAGCAAATCATTAACCTCCTCTATAAAAGCAGGGGATTTAATGAAGGAAATGTCAGCAAAAATTGGTGGTAAAGGCGGTGGTCGCCCTGATACTGCGCAAGGCGGTGGTCAGGATGCGTCAAAACTAGACGAA
>CAKMZU010000085.1:5657-9229 GCA_929200485.1 uncultured Gammaproteobacteria bacterium
AAGTTCGGTAGTTTCCCTCTTCAACCTGTCTTGTAAGCAAAAAACCACGTTAATCGAAAAATGTAATGGTTGATTCTTTTTATTGATCAAATGTTCAATGCTTATGGTTGTCGCTTAGGAAGAAAATCCGATCTTTCTGAGTCTTTCAATAGACACTCAAACTTTCAGAAAATTCAGCACATTTATCCCCATGATTTCTTGTAAATCACCGAAATTTCGAGAATTTTCGCTTTTTTGGTTCGCTTTTTATCGCAATCTCGTTAAAATGCGCTTTTCATATAACTGAAATAAATAAAGTTCTCGTTTTAAAGGTCTTCCAGTAAAGGAAGGGCTAAAAGAACAAGGGAAAATAAAAGACAATTCCAATGAGTTTAATTGTTCAAAAGTTTGGTGGCACATCAGTCGGTTCAGTTGAGCGGATCGAGGCGGTGGCTGATAAGATTGCGACCTTTCGTGATCAAGGGCATTCCGTCGTTGTTGTCGTTTCAGCCATGAGTGGTGAAACCAACCGATTAACTGACTTGGCGCAACAAGTTCAACATAGCCCAACCCCTCGCGAAATGGATGTATTGTTGTCGACAGGTGAACAAGTCACTACGGCTTTGCTTAGCATGGCATTGATAAAACGAGGGTTAAGTGCTAAATCTTATAATGGTAGGCAGGTAAAAATAGTCACCGATTCTGTTCATACCAAAGCACGCATTAAACATATTGATGATCGAGCAATTCATGCAGATCTAGCGACAGGCAATGTCGTCGTCGTCGCAGGCTTTCAAGGAGTTGATGACGAAGGCAATATCACAACCTTGGGACGAGGCGGTTCAGATACGACAGCGGTTGCTTTAGCTGCTGCTCTGAAGGCCGATGAGTGTCAGATCTACACAGATGTTGATGGTGTTTATACAACAGACCCTAGAGTTGTCGACAATGCCAGGCGACTCAATCAAATCACTTTTGAAGAAATGCTTGAAATGGCAAGCCTTGGCTCAAAAGTTTTACAGATTCGATCGGTTGAATTTGCCGGTAAGTACCAAGTACCGTTGAGAGTTCTTTCCAGCTTTGTTGAAGGGCCAGGTACCCTAATAACTTTAGAGAGTGATAATAATATGGAAACCCCAGCTGTTTCGGGCATAGCATTTCAACGAGACGAAGCAAAATTAACCATTAAAGGTATACCTGATACACCCGGTGTTGCATCCAAAGTTTTAGGGCCTGTCAGTGATGCCAATATTGAAGTTGACGTGATTGTTCAAAATGCAGCAGCTGACGGATCAAATGATATTACCTTTACTGTTGCAAGGAGTGATCTTTCACGAGCTGCAGATATTCTTGAAAACGTAAAGCAAGAGCTTAATGCTGTTGAAGTTTTAACCGATGATGCCATTTGTAAGGTATCAATTGTGGGTGTGGGTATGCGCTCACATGCAGGCGTTGCCAGCAAAATGTTTGCAGCACTTGCGGAACTTTCTATCAATATTCAGCTCATTACTACTTCAGAGATAAAGGTTTCTGTTGTATTAGACGAAAAATATATGGAGTTGGCCGTACGAGGATTGCATGCGGCATTTGAACTGGAAGGAGAGCCTGCGTTAGCTCAGGCCTAATGGGAACAATAAACGAGTCTTAGGACTTGTCTAAACAAAATTTAAGTGGACTGCTGACTTGCTTCAGCTATGGCTTAGGAGATAGATATGCTTATTTTGACGCGCCGGATTGGCGAGACGCTCATGATCGGTGATGAAGTAACAGTTACGGTATTGGGTGTTAAGGGTAATCAGGTAAGAATTGGTGTGAATGCACCGAAGGAAGTACCAGTACATCGAGAAGAAATCTATCAGCGTATTCAACGCGAAAAAGGCGGCTCTCAGGAGGCAATGGGCGAATAATTATACGGATTTAGGGAAAAAACAAAAATAGCTTGCATTCCACAACTGATTAGCTATTATACCCGCCGACTGGAGAGGTGGCCGAGTGGCCGAAGGCGCTCCCCTGCTAAGGGAGTATAGGCTAATCCCCTATCGAGGGTTCGAATCCCTCCCTCTCCGCCATTGTTTCATTGTAATTCTTAAGTAGGTTCTAAGCGGGGTGCTTGATAAGAATCTATTCGAAATAATGGCCATCCATCTTATATATCCTCTTTTTATTTTCGATAAATTATTTTTCTATAACGCTTAATATTTGGGTTTTCTTGCTGCGCTGAATTGATGGCAATCTTAAGTTTTTTGTTTGGCAGGGTTTTCTGATAGGTAAATAGTCCGTTAGTGCGTTGACTGCTCGCTCGGCAATCAAGCGGGACTGGCTTGAATGTCCCCCTAAAATATTAACTAAAGGCCTTATGCCTTCGGGGCAGAGAAAATCTATCACGTAATCTTGTCGTTGAGAAAGATGACCGAGTTGGACTTGCATATTGGGTAATATAAATTGAGCTTTGAGATTTTGCTCCGTTAATAAAGGCAAATGGCTGGCTTTCACTACCTGTTGTATTTGTTTAAATAGATCTTGGGTATTTTGAGCTTTGCGGGTGATTTGTGTAATCATAATGTACTGATGCTGTAGGGGTAAGTACAGAATGTCGCCCGTTTTATGATTGTTTAAATAGTAGAGTTGGTCAATCGGTTGTTGGGTTTTATAGGTTAGGGTGTGTTGCCAGACTTGGCGAATCTGGCAACGACTTTGGTAGCCAAACCATTTTTCACCAATACTTAAGCAATTAAGCCCTGTGCAATTAATGACAGAGCGCATGGTGATTTTTTTCTCTTCATTTGCTTTATTAATGAATGCCAGCTTCCAGATTTTACCTTCGGTTTTAATGGATTGTACTGTGCAGTTGGATTCAATTTGAACACCTTTCTTTTCACCTAATAACCGTGTCGATTCGATAAGTTGCTCAGTTTGAATTATGCAGTCTAGATGTGAGTGGCTTGAGATTTCAGATGATGACACTTGAGGTATGTTAAAAAATGTTTCAAGTTTACCGAGTAGCATGAGTAAAGCCCGGTGCTTTAAAGATGGTTTTTGTGATCCAGGAATGCATTCTGCTCTTATCCATCGGCAAAGTTCAGGTGAACGATCCGAGAGTATTTTTAATTCCTGAAGATTTTGGATCATGATCCAGGGGTTGAACGTCCCAGTAGACATGAATTCTGAGCCAACCATGGGTAAATCAGGTGTCTGCTGATCAGTAATGTTGGCAGGGTTGAGTAAAGCAACTGAGAATCCCCGCGTGGCGGCATCCACTGCAATCGATAACGCATTCAGGTTTGCTCCCAAGATAACAATATCCAGCAATGCCATGTTGAGCGCCAGTCCTTAGATAAAGTTTACTATTCCATTCGCCTTTGTTATAAGCTTATTCTAAAATTCTTCTTTTGCGAGTCTGCCCCCAAGATTAAGCGGTATTAATTCGCATATAGCTTGGGTTTGTTGATGTTTGATCGCTCCCGTTCTTATTTCCAGCTGACTGGAAAATTTGAATGAGGGAATAGTCAAGGACTTTAATTAAAATTGGCAATATCAGAATGTTAAATCGTTCGGTCCTGCAGGTTACACATGAATTTTCCTCTAGCTTCATT
>CAKMZU010000085.1:9239-11292 GCA_929200485.1 uncultured Gammaproteobacteria bacterium
ATACTGCACTCTCCTCGTATTGTTAGAGGAAAATCACAGTCAGTGGCAGTATGAATAATTAATTGTCAGCAGACCCTATTCACTAATTACGATGAAAACTTTTTCGGTGTTAAGCGATGACAACTATTGAGGCATTAAGAGATAAATTAAACGTACCCCAATCGGTTAATGTAGCACCGCAAGACAATCTTGTTGAACTCTATCGGTCGATTATTAGTAAATATGGCGATAGGCCTGCCTTCACCGCTTTAGGTCAAACCATTTCTTACAATGATTTAGATGAATATTCAGATAGATTCGCCGCTTTTTTACAGAAAAAAACGAATTTGTCGGCGGGCGATCGCATTGCTATTCAGCTTCCCAATATTTTACAGCAGCCGGTGGCATTACTTGGCTCATTGAAGGCTGGGTTAGTGGTTGTTAATACCAATCCACTCTACACAGAGCCTGAGTTACAGCACCAGTTTAAAGATTCAGGCGCTAAAGCCTTAGTGGTTTTAGCTAATGTTGCTGATAAAGCTGCAGCGATTGTTAATCACACTGATATCGAAACGGTTATAGTCACAGAGTTAGGCGATCTCCATTCCCCTGTAAAGGGTTGGGTGCTCAATAAGGTTGTTAAGCATATTAAGAAGATGGTGCCAGATTTTTCTTTTGATCAATCAGAAAGTTTTGTCTCAATTATGCGAACAATGAAAGGACAAAAGCCCCATAACGTCCAGTCGAGCCTTAAAGATATTGCTGTGCTGCAGTACACCGGTGGGACAACTGGGTTATCTAAAGGTGCCATGCTCACGCATGCTAATCTTATGGCGAATGCGCTTCAAAGCGAGCTGTTTTTTGATAGTTATGGTATGGCAGAAAATGGCGCGCTAGTGGTTCAGCCTTTGCCGCTTTATCATATATTTGCTTTTATTGTGAGTTTGATTTGTCTTCACTCGGGGGCTCATACCCTGCTGATTCCGAATCCTCGCGATTTAGATTCTATGGTGAGCGCCATGAAGGGCAAAAAAGTCGATGGTATCTGTGGCTTGAATACCTTATTTGTTGCTCTTGCAAACCACGCTGGATTCAGAGAGTTGGATTTTTCACATCTTCAAATGACGCTTTCTGGTGGTATGGCATTAGCTTCGGATACGGCTAAGCGGTGGGAGCAAATTACCGGTTGTCAGGTTTATGAGGGGTACGGTCTATCGGAAACTTCACCGGTGATTGCGGTTTCTCATGGTGAAATGAATGTGATGGGTTCTGTGGGCGTTGTCGTTCCAAATACTCAGGTGGCTATTCGTGATGAGCAAGGTCAAGATCTGCCAAATGGTGAGCGAGGGGAGCTTTTTGTTAAAGGTCCTCAAGTGATGAAGGGCTATTGGCAGCATGAAGAACAGACAAAAGAATCTATTGTTGACGGTTGGTTTGCTACAGGTGATATAGCAGTTATTACTGATGAAGGGATGCTTAAAATCGTTGATCGTAAAAAAGACATGATTATCGTATCCGGGTTTAATGTATTCCCGAATGAAGTGGAAGATATCGCGTTGACCCATCCGGAAATCGTTGAGGCAGCGGCTATTGGTCAACCAGATGATAGTTCCGGTGAAGTAGTCCACCTTTATGTTGTATCCAATAATAAATCACTAACAGAAGAGGATGTTATTGCTCATTGTCGCCAATCACTAGCGGCCTATAAAATCCCTAAAAAGGTCTTCTTTAAAGATGAGCTGCCAAAATCTGCCGTAGGGAAAGTGCTAAGGCGATTAGTTAAAGAACAGGCGTTGCGTGCCTAACGAAAATTTTAATCAGGGTTTTCCTCCGGTTGTTGATTCAGAAACGCGAGTGCTGGTCATAGGGAGTATGCCAAGCGTTAAATCGCTGAGCGAGCAAGCGTATTATGCTCATCCTAGAAATGGCTTTTGGCCACTGATGGGTAAGATTTTGGCATTTGACTCAGAGTTGCCCTATGCCGTGCGTTTGCAGAATTTGTTGGCGTCAGGCGTAGGGTTGTGGGATGTGTATGCTGGATGTGAGCGAAAAGGCAGCTTGGATTCAGCCATAA
>CAKMZU010000086.1 GCA_929200485.1 uncultured Gammaproteobacteria bacterium
TATTTTAAGAAACAAGGTCAATAGCTTTTTTGACAGAAGCCAAAAGCAATTTTTTTGAGGGGCTCTAAAGACCTTTTACAGCCCTAAATTACTCTTGGCAGTCTGAAACGTTACACCTACAGATTAACACTGCAATATCTGTAGGTTATGACTTATATGTCGCACTAATAAATTCTGGCGACACAGTTATTGCTGGATATAACACTAAAAGTGCATGGGATGGCTAGAGGATAGAAATAGAAACGGAATAAGCAATGATCGAGGCAACAAGTGCCTCATCACTGTTATGGTACCCTCACCGTTATTTTTATTATTCTAATCGGTGGGGCTTTTTTATTATTATTATGCTTTAAAAAAGCATTTAATATGCCAAAAATATATTTATAATAATAATCAACAACTTACACTGAAATTAATATAACCAAAGCATTTTTTCAAGATTAAAGGTAACAACTAATGTTACCCAAATTCACAAATACTGTTACCGATAAAGATCGCCATAATACAGCCCAGGATCATGTGGCATACATGATAGATTTCAGCAGAGGCCACAGCAACACCCACCTAGCATCAGAAATCCCCACTTGGCTTGTAGAACATGACAACTCTCTTCTCTAATAGTTTGTGCAACGAAATGAGAATATTCAGTAAGTATTTTTTGTTTGTCATGATGTCAAAACCAGAGTCTGCAATCCTACCTGTGAGATTAAAATCTAAGGAGATATTGAATAACTCATCATTCACTGTATTCACGGGGGAGTAGAAACAGGAGCAGAAACGGAAAGAACAGGCACATCGCGGCCATCTTCTAATAACCTTTTGTCACTTTTCCCGATTGATGACTCTTTACCCTGATTGGCTGGAAGAATCCATTGCACTCCCTTGATCGCATAGGGGTCTACAACTACAACAGGAATTGCAGTTGTACTGGGGCGGGTAAAGCTAACCAATTCAGCCTCAGGCACTATTTTAGACAGATGCATCTCGTCAACATGTCTCCTTAGCTTCCTAGAGTTGCTGCATTCTTTGGGGCAGCCAGCGTGTGAGCTCGGCCTATACCGATGTTTCCCCTTGGCCGACAGAGCGTTGGCCGTTTTCTGTATTGCCACTTTTAAAATATTTGAGCTGGGCATCATTCATATCAGTGGAACAGCCAGCGCCATCATTAAGAAGTTGATGACCATCATCATCATTTGCACCCTCTGGATTTGCTCTAAATTGTATCATCTGTTTGATCCCTTCAACGAGCTTCGATTCTTCGAATTCTGGAATGCTGAAGTCTACACCTCTTTTTTTAAGATCAGTTATTTCTTGTTCTGAAAGAGAGCCTTTTCCCTTAAATAAAATATTCTGGTTATCTTTGTTTTCGATTCCTAGAATCATTTTTTTGAAGTGGGATCTGTCTACCTTATAATGGTAAAGATTTTTGACATTCATAAGCACAGGATCGTTGACGTTTCCACGTTTAAAGTCCTCTTTCACTTTACTTGGTAGCTCTCCTGGTATTTTATCAAATAAAGATTTTGTTACTTCACGATCAATTGGCGCACCTAGATTACTCATATCAATATTACAAGCGAATTTATAAAATACGGGTTTCCCATCGTCATTATCTTCCAGGCAATGACCTACTAGAATTCTATATTTTATTTTCGGCTCTTGAGCCGATGGAGAATGGGATTCCGCATCACCACCTCTAGAGGTATGTGAACTCATATTTTCATTCAAACCATAAATGAGAAGTAAAAAACGCGCTTGAATATTTTGTTCAGGTTGATGGCCGCAGCACCCCATAAAAGAAAGCCATCCCCCGAAGGAAAGGTTAGCCGACAATATAAATACAAACAATATCGTTAAATTAAAATATCTCACATCAAAAATCTCAAAAATAGATGATATATTTTTTATTTATTTTTTAAAATGCTACAACTAGACAACACATTGGCTGTGACATATTTTCATTAAATAAGTTTCTCAAATTTTTAATTTATTAGTTTTTGAATTAAAAAAAAAACGTTGGCATACAGCCATTCAACCACCCAACACCCTGAACAACAACGGAAAATTATTAATTCACTTTAAATAATCATCAAAAAAATATCATTAATTAAAAAAAACCCACCTCATTAGAACTAATGAACATCACATCAATCGAACTTAACAATCAATCATCACTCACAACCAGACAAAAGAAAGATAGCCAGAAAAAAACAATGAAATTATTTACTATTATATTAATCTTCGTTTCTTCCTATACCCTGTCAACGCCAGACAACAAAGGAGATTCGATGGATAAAAAATATCCTATAATAAGTAAATTTTTTCACGAGGTCGGCATATGCTCTAATTTAAGTTTAATCGAATATAAAGATATAAAAAATTTAGATTTTTCTATATTAAAACAGGCATACCCTGAAGCTTCAGAGCTTGAGGTTAAATTTATAGCTTATAAGGAAGAATTGAAAAACAAAGTGGAGGCCTCAACCTCAACACAAAATTCTGAATCAGACATTCCTCAACTTATTGAGAATCCGTTCTACCATCCCACTGCATCTTACACCGCAGCTAGATACCCTCATGCAATACCGCCTGATAAATACAGACATATGAGTTTAGTACCCATCAACACAAATCATTCGAATCAACCTTGTGAAGGAAATTTTACCAGTTTGCCATGCATGCCAGCTCAGAGACTAACAGAACAACAGAGGGAATCAGATAGAGAGAAGCTAGAAAAATTCTATGAGTATGAAGCAAATAAAATACTTAATGAAATGCGCAGTATTACAGATGAAAACCTGACTTCGGAACAGCTAAAGATAATAGTAAATCGTTTTAATCAATCTCTATGGAATGAAAACCCCCTATCAATTGAGGAGATTCAATTTAATACTGATCAGAATAATTTCAGAGTAAAACTTTATAAAGCGTTGCCTTGGACCCCGGAACATAAAGAAAAGTTAGAAGAATTTAATCAACCGTGCAAGACAATACATGGCAGTACAATATTAAGGACAATATTAATGACTCTAAGCAATAAAACCGATCCAGTTATCCGGCACCTGAATAGACTGGTTTATATGCGTAACTAACTACTGCTTAAGACCTGACAGTCAACTAATGTCGTAACCACTCACTTATTACTCACTTATTTAAGGCAGTGCAAGCGCCTTAGCCAGCCTCATTTGACTTGAGGGCACCTCTAATAATTGCTTTCGGCTTCTGTCAGAATACAAGATTGACAAAATGTGTAAGTAATAAAAATTAAACTTTGCCTCTATAGTTATTGTTTTCAACAGCCCCTTCGGGCGCTAATTTAAAGGCCTTCAGCTGCGTTGTAGATTTTGCTAAGGTGTTAAACATTAACTGCAATCTACGCCTTACTGAAAACCTTTAAATTAAGCGCAGAATCTCAAAATCAATTAATAGGGATGCCCTTGAGAATAATGGTTTGATTCTGATAGCCAATAACAAAACTCGTCTATAAAATAACGTAGATGGAAAATCAAGGATTCCTGCTCACTCAACACAGTGTAGATGCAGACAAACACACAGACATTCATCTCTGGCTTAGCACCGATGACGGCCCGGCTACCATCAAGGTATCAGGCGAACGCCCTGTCCTTTTCACACGCCTTGAGGATCAGCAAAAAGTCATCCATAGCCTTCGCCCTTTAACAGACGCTTATGAAATAAAGCCTCTGGCGCTCAAAACCTTTGCACAAGAACGCGTCTTGGGTGTGTATGTAAACCAGCTAAAAGACTACAGCAAAGCACAAGCACTTTTACGTCAATCTGACATTCGCTATTTTGAAGCTGACTTTAGGCTGGATAATCGGTTTTTGATGGAGCGTTTCATCTACGGCAGCTTATCGTTCAGCGGACAACCCATTGCACATCACGGCTTCACTGAATACGCACACGCTCGCGTCAAATCCTCACCCTATACCCCCCAGCTACGTAAGCTTTCGTTAGATATTGAATGTGCGCAGGATGGACAGCTGTATTCGATTGGCTTTTACTCATATGATGATGATCAACCCTTTCGACATGTCATTATGATAGGAATGCCTGAAACCGGCGCTGATTTTATTACCTGGGTGAATGACGAGCAGTGCCTGTTGCAAGAATGCATTGCTACGATCAAGACATTTGACCCCGATATAATTATTGGCTGGAACGTCATCAACTTCGATTTTAAATTATTAATTGAACGTGCCAAGCGGCACTCAATGCCGTTACGATTAGGCCGTGATAATTCCGTGGCTAATTGGCGAGATAGCCGCACAGATAATCAGCAAGGGTTTATTCATATTGCCGGACGAGTGGTTATTGATGGTATCAACGCCTTACGCACTGCGACCTATAATTTTACAAGCTTCAGTTTGGAGAATGTCGCACAAGCACTGCTTGGGCGGGGTAAGAAAACGGATGATGTCGATAACCGTATAGCCGCCATCGACTATGATTTTAAGTACAACAAACAAAAACTGGCAGCCTATAACATTGAAGATTGTGTATTAGTCGCCGACATTTTTGAACACACTAAAGTGTTAGATTTTCTTATTTTCAGAAGTCAGCTCACGGGTCTTAGCCTAGATAAACAAGGTGGGGCGGTTGCATCATTTACCAATTTATATCTTCCACTATTACATCGTGCAGGCTACATTGCACCTAACTTGCCAAAACATGGAGGGTTAGCCAGTCCCGGAGGTTATGTCATGACCTCAAAACCCGGGCTTTATAACAATGTGCTTGTCCTTGATTTTAAAAGCCTGTATCCATCGATTATTCGCACCTTTAAGATCGATCCAATGGGCTTAATCGAAGGTCTGCTTGAGGGAGATAGCGCCAATACAATTCCAGGATTTCTAGAAGCCAGATTCTCGCGTGACAAACATTTTTTGCCTGAGATTATTACAAAACTTTGGCGACAGCGTGATCAAGCAAAAAAACAAAATGATGCACCGCGGTCGCAAGCTATTAAACTGTTGATGAACAGTTTTTACGGTGTACTAGGCTCTGGCGGGTGTCGATTTCACGACCCTCGCTTATCAAGCTCGATCACGCTGCGAGGCCAATCCATTATGCAGCAGTCAACCCAATGGATTGAAGCCTTAGGCTACACCGTAATTTATGGCGATACCGATTCATTGTTTGTGCTATTAAAGAATGATTTATCAGTAAACGATTGCCAGCGCATTGGCCGCACACTTCAAGAACGCATTAATTCACAATGGCGAGACAAAATCAAAGCCGAATTCAACCTTGAGTGTTATCTGGAGCTGGAGTTTGAGACACATTTTTCTCGTTTTTTAATGCCAACCATTCGTGGCTCTGATGTCGGCAGTAAAAAACGCTATGCGGGCATTAAAACCTTCCAACACCAGGGACAAACAAAAACCGAGTTAATTTTTAAAGGGTTAGAAAATGTGCGCACCGATTGGACTGCACTTGCCAAAGATTTTCAACGGGCGCTTTACCAGTGCATTTTCAATGATGAAGATCCTACTGAGCTCATTAAACAAACGGTTAACAACACACTCAACGGCCTAAATGATGACAAACTTATTTACAGAAAGCGCCTGCGTCGAAAGCTTGAGCGATATGTTAAAAATATACCCCCGCACGTGCGCGCGGCACGAATGGCAGATAGCATCAACACACGTGATAACAAGCCTTTAAAATACCAGAATAAAGGCTGGATCAGTTATGTGATCACAACACAAGGCCCTGAGGCTGTTGATTATCAAATCCACCCTCTTGATTATGAGCACTATATCGAAAAGCAGGTCATTCCGATTTGCGATGCCATTTTGCCTTTTATCGGGTTATCGTTTAAAGACATAATGGATGCACAGATGACACTATTTTGAGGCCGATATGCACTTGGGCATTAGTCACGATTAGCATCGATTACAACGGGTGTTGGTCACTTATGACAGTACAATTTCACAACATAATGTCAATGCAATCTCAGTGGCATTAAAGGGCATCTTTGTCTGCGTTGGGCTGTTATATTTTTTTCTCTCGGCCATCTTTGAAGGCAGTAATTGCACCCTATGCATTCCCTTTTAATGAGGGGAATAGCCTCTGCGCGTCATTCTCATCTCGTGATAGTAAAAGCTTCGACAATTCAGTCACTGCCTGTTTCTCATCCGAGTTTTCTAACCTATGAATATCATCTTTAGTAAGTGTTAAACTGAAGTCAGAGTATTTTTTGCAATAGTTCAATTTTCTTTCCCAATGCAATTTTTTTTGTTTGTTATCCTCTTGAGTATAAATACTAATCAAATTCATTACAGCCCTTTTACAAAGCTCATCTATATTGAGAGACCTTAACGGAATAGATAAAATAAACAGACATAAAAAAACCGCTTTTAACATCATCAAATATTCCCAATCAATTTGCCTCAAAAAATAAAGACTTTTATATTTCCTTACAGTATTTCTGTTGACAAAGAAAATTCTTTTTCATTCGGCTTTTTTGACTTAAGGGCATCTCTAATAATTGATTTTGAGATTCTGCGCTGAATTTCAAGGTTTTCAGTAAGGCGAAGGTTGCCGTTAATGTTAGACACCTTAACAAAGCCTTCAACGCAGCTGAAAGCCTTGAAATTAGTGCCCGAAGGGGCATCTATAAAAAATCCGACATCCCTTTTAATGGAACATTTATTTTAAGAAACAAGGTCTATAGCTTTTTTGACAGAAGCCAAAAGCAATTTTTATAGGTGCCGTTAATTTCATCGATACTTTTTATTATCAGCAAATGGGTGATTGGAACCATCAGATCAATGCAGCCAAATCTTACTCTGGCTATATCGCTACTTTTTGCAAACAAGTCATCAATTAGGATTTTTTCAGCAGTATCGCATACCCGATCGCGGCTTAATCTACTCCTACTTGCTCTAATCGGCATGAAATTGAAAATCGCTAAGCAATACGACACCATTAAAGCTCGGTAGTGATTTATCCTTGTGTTCATAGACATAATTAAATGAAAAGTTCTGCGGAAGTACCACTTGATGAGCCAATCCTGAGACGATAGTCAGCGCATCCATTCTAAAATAATGCGCCATGGCCTGATGCACTTCCGGGCGCTCAATAAAAGCCTGATAGTCATTAGCTTTGATATTGATTCCAGGCCGTTGATTCCAGGTATTAATCACCGATTCGGTAGTCAATTCGATGACTGCCTCAAGCTGGCAGTAAATGCCATTTTCTTTCACACTGAACTCACTGATATTTGAGCCTTTTTCAGTACCCAATGGTAATGGTGGTATCAAATTATCTATTTGTAACGTTAACTCTTTACAGGCTTGCCGATCTTTTTGAGGCGGCCTAAAAGCCATTGGGTTCTCTTTAGGTTTAGAAAAATAACCTAAAACAAAGCTCAATAACGCAACGCCTGTCAGGGCTATAAAGATATTCTTATAATCTCGCATTGTCTTGCAGCATTCTCACATCAACAGTCTAAAATTTAAGCAGACAACAGCTAAAAGCACCAATAAAAAAATCAACAGTCTAATGACAAAACCTTGGGAAGAAGGTTTTATGATAATCATCAGGATCTCTGAGGGAGTTTATTAGTATTAATTATGTTGCGTGAATCCTAAACAACGCCCGCTTTTCCTCTATTTTTTCTTTCTAAAAAAAATTCCTATTTAACCTGAAACAGGATTGAACTTATCGGATAGATAATGGCCTTAAGGTTTAAATTTCAAAACTGGAACTCAGGATAATGAAACTGGCAGTAGTGGCTTTTATTTTTTTCTTGGTAGCAAATGTTTTTTCAGGAGTCGACGAAGATAAAAAAACAGGAGAGTGCTCAACAGCTAAAGAACCCCCTGAAAATAAAGTTACCAAAAAACGGGTTACATTTTACATAGGTGACGAGCCAATCTTACCTCGCAATGATACTGTTAAAACAGGTTTGTCTCGTCTCATCATCCCTGACCCTATAGCATCTAATAAATCTAATACCCCTAGTTCCAACAGTCCTGATAGTCCTGATAGTCCTGATAGTCCTACTATAGAAAAGTGGACTATATTCAAAAAACCTTTATGTCAGGCTTTGAGAGATTTAAAAAATGTACTACCCCCACAATGTCTGAATAATCAACATGAGGGAAAAGACTCTCACGAAAGCAATAGTAGAGACAATGAAGAACCTGCAAGTCTTAGCGTCATCAAATGTGCAATTGATATTTTAAATAAAGGAAAAAGTGAATATTATAACCCAAAGAATATCACCCCCTACCGTTAGACGTGTTCGATCATATCCTGTTTTATAAAGTGGTTAGATTTCTATGACAAATAACAGGACTGCCTTAAATTGAGAAAATCTTTCACTGGCCATTTTTAACTTTCAAAAATATTTTTCATCAGTTACTTCCAGGATACGATTGAACTTATTGCGTTTTTAAGGAACTTAAACTTATACCTTTTTTTTGGACCACAGCCATGAAACCACTGATAACCTGCTTTATTTTTATTTTTGCATCAACGTCTTTCTCAGGCACCGGAGAAGATCTCACTAAGTATCAATATTTAAATCCAGAAAAAAATTATCCAAGTTCGGATAGCGATTCAGATTCATCCCTAAATGAGCGTGAACTCAAAGCCTACGCCAGACTTAACGATGCTCTACCCGAAAGTTATCGCGTCAAATTTGATCGCAATGAAATCTATGAGGGAGAAAGTGATGATGAAGAAGAAATACAAAAGAGCCTCGATGAATTAAATGCGCTTATTAATGTAAAAGAAAAAGATGAAACACTAGCAACAGAAGAAAAATCAAACCAAACATCATTGATCGAACAAAGTGAAACGTCGACTATAAGAACCCTTATAACTGCAGCGAATTGTATTCACGATGCCCACCTTAATAGAAACAACCAAAATAATAGGGGGCCCGATGACACGTTGTCCGCAAGTACCGAACGGATATAAAAAACGTCGTTAACAGTTGACACTGAGATAACTTAACCCTGATTACTTTTAGAGAAATATGCCAGGTAATATCGCCTTGCACTCAATTACACAGCCGCCAAGCAATGATTGATGGCATAAGCCATTTCTGACAAGCCACGGCCCCGTATTAAATCGTCGGATATACTATTGAAAGAGGAATGACAAAATAGCCAGAGCCTCCAAGGGTTTTATTTGGCCTGATTTCTCTCTCTAACCGCCCTCCTTCATTACATTTTTTACCAATCATCGCTTGAGCATAACAACGGTTGAACTTCTTTAACTTGTTGATGCCTTAAATCTACACTTTGTTATCGGAAATCGCCGCTATGAAACGACTGATAGCCCCTTTAATGATACTTGTCACATCAAGCGCTTTTTCAGGGACTTTTGATGAACACCACACTGAGAATACTCTTCGTAGAAATAGCAAGTTACCGAGACTAAACTCTGAATCAGAAATAAATACAGAACAACATTTTTCATCCAGGACAAAGAGTGATCAAAAGAAACGCCAAGTAAACGACCAGCTTAATAAAAATACGTCCTATCAAAAACAAATCAAGGGAGCAGACTTACGTTTAAATACACATATTCATAGATCAATCGACTCAGATTTAAAAAGCCCTGATTCTGGATTCGTATCACTAAGTGAAGGAGATCCATTTTCTCCACTCACTGATTCTAGAAGCTCTCTAGACGACAGAAATATCCTCGTCGCAAACACCATTGATGTCATCGCTCTAAGCCAAAGCAAGACTTCTTCGTTGAATACTGATTCAGAAAATTCGGAAAGCGAGAATAATAGAAAATATTCATTGTTCAGCACAAAAGCGTTCTTTGAAAACGTATTGCCCGCAAGCGAACCTGCAGCATTGGAGACCAAGAAAGATGTGCCAGTAAGAGGTGCTAATTCAAATCCTTCGACGTGCGATACAAGAGAACGCCATGAAGACTCAATCTCACAGAGCAAAAAGACCTTATTGAATATCCGTTCAATAAAATCACCAGAAAGCGCTAAACTAAATTTTTCAAAACCAAAACACAAAAACCATATAGACAATACACCTCCCATAAGTAGTAGAACCAGGTCAAGAAAAAACGAGTTACAGGCATTAAATGACGAAAAATCAGATGAGTTAAAAAAAACTAACTCAATAAAAACCAAAGAAGAAACAATCACTGCTAACTCAACAACTGATTTAAACACTGACAAAGAGACAGGTGATAACCTAAACCTATTTACAGAGATAGATAACAAAACAAAAGTGTTTTTTTCAAATCACCTAACTAAACGTCTAGCTATTATAAAAAATGAACAAGGAGAAGACATAAATGATTTAGATAACTTAAAACTAGATAGTTTACCCAGCCTAAATGACATTGCTTCTTCTATTCATACGATTAACACCCTCTCTCCAAACACTACAGATCACAAAAAAACAAAAAAACGTCGGAGGATTGCAACCTCTGCCAGACTTTCACAGCAAATGAAAGCCAGAAACACTAGAGAGAGAGTAAGGGCACAAACGATAAGTAACGCAATAAAATCACTAGAGCGTATTATTCCAAATAATAAAGGAAAAAAACTCTCAAAATTAGACACATTGATAAATGCAATGAAATATATGATTTATTTAAAAGAGGTTCTTGAAGAACAGGAAGAAGAAATCCATGCAATTAACAGCATCAATGATATTTCAACATTAATAGAACAAAAAAACACACAGGCTTCTCTTACAGAGATTTCCCACGTGAAGCCTTTAGATATTAGTGATTTTCACAATACCTGTGACAAGCCATAAAATCTTACTACGGATGAGCCGTTTATGATCAAGACTGAGCAGACTAAAATATCTCCAAGTTGTACATATGAAGGTGTAGATAACCAATAACCGCCACTCAGCCTTGATAAAGCGGGGCTAACCCGCTTTATCTTATTATGAGGCTATCAAATATGTGAAATAAGTAAAAGCCTTACAAATAACGTCTATCATTCGCTATTTAAGATAAACTGCCCTTGAGCGATTCTCACCACAGAATCTATATGTGTGGTTTTTTGAAAGTCCAGCAGCAATGAAGGCTCCTGATTAAATGCCACCACTCGATCACCTGCTTCATTTTCAGCAATAATAACGACTCTCTCAGCGGCATTCTTCTGAAACAAAACAGTTGAGGCAATGATTTTTGCATCGCCTTCAAAATCAGGATCAACCTGTTTTTTACCTTGAACC
>CAKMZU010000087.1:0-7697 GCA_929200485.1 uncultured Gammaproteobacteria bacterium
CTCACAAATTGTTACCTATCTTTTAATTATGCCGTTGTTTTCTAGCGTTGCCTGGTTTTATGGCTCAACACAAGTCGGCTGGCAATTAGGTGGCAGTCAAACCGTTAAGCTTGCCTGGTACAGTGGTTTATCCTTGTGTGTTGGCATGTATGTCGCCATGCTTACGATGAATATTTTTGTGGGTAGTATGATGCAGTGGATGGCAAAGACCTACGGTAGTAATTTGCACGCATTAAAAGGCATTGCGTTTAGTAGCTTAATTTCATCGCCATTTTTCTTGCTGGGTGTTTGTGGGTTTTACCCAATATTCTGGTTGGACGTTGCACTATTATTAGGGGCAATTGTTTGGTCGGTTTACATTCTTTATTCTCACATGGCTGAGGTGGCGAATATTTCCGATGAGCAGGCTTTTATATTTTCATCCGCTGTGGTCGCAGTGGGCATCGTCGCCTTTATTAGTATGGTCGTTGTGAGCGTATTGTACATGGGGTTGGTGCAACCCCCTGTTTTTGTCGATTAATGCTTGAGGGTTAATTGTTTGAGATAAATTGACGAATATAGCGGTTTGCTTTCGAGTGGTAAACTTTAAATTGATTGCTGAAATTAACCTGAAGGTCATATTTTTGCGCGGAAATAACGCCTTTTTTATTGATAATGGATAACGTAACCTGATAATCGCCTGCATCCAGCGCCGGTATAACCAAGTGTACAGGGCTATGACCATGAGTGGGAAGCACAATAGGTACACTGGTTTTTAATACCGCACTGCTATCCTTCTTATCATTGATGTGTAGCTTCAAGGTGGCTGTTTTTATTTCCTGAATGCCTGAGTAACTGATGACGGTGAACATGTGGGCATTATTATTCCATTCTTTTATCGATATCTGTGGTGCAAATTCAATGGTGTTTTTGGTTAAGGGCGCCATCTTAGGTGCAAGTTTAGGCGTTAAGACTAAAGGTATGCGTTTTCTATCTTCTTTAATTGAAATGACTAAGGGGGAGTCGTTACCCATTGATAGCTGATGGATTGCATTAGGTAATAAAGGCTGATTGATAATGGAAGGGTGGCCTGATTCATTTTTGCTTTTTGCTAATAATCTCAGCGTGATGGGGGTTTCATATAGGTTTTGAATGCTAATGTCTGTTTCTTTTGTTTGCGTATTGAAAGATGATTGAATCGCGACATCAGGAATAAGTAAACGAGCATCGGCATCCATTAAGAGACGTTCATCCTTTGTTCTAATATAAACCGCTACGCGTTTATTGTTTTTGAAAGTTGCATTAATAAAGGGAGCGTTGTGGTTGAGATCTATATCGACAAGGTATTGGTCTTTTGGTAAATAGTGTGAGAATAAGCATGATACTCGCGTTTTTTCATACGCACCTGTATGTGCAATTAACAGGGGAGCACTCATAATGGGTTGGGCTTCTTTAGTTAATAACGTGCATTGGCCATGGGTTTCAATATTAATGGGCGATTTATTGATAAGTCTGAGATCAATACTTAGCGCAGGACTGATCTCATCAACGGCCCTAATGATTGGTCCTCGTATTTCAAACGCATTTTGAATGCTATCAAGGGTAATGTATTCCTCAGGTTGATTTAATTGAGCAGTAATGGCAACTCTATCTTCAGGATACGGCCATTCAAGCACTTTGTTTTCACTGTTGTTGTCGGTTTTAATAAATAGCCAGGCGCGATAATCACCAGCCGACGCTTCGGGAGCCGTTAACGTCAACTCAATGGTTTTGGATTCCTTGGCCCCTAGTTTGATTGTCTTTTCATTGAGTGTAAGCCAGTCAACTAAAGAGGCTTCTTGATTCTTCTTGATATATCTACCAAAACGTTCTTCAGAGTTCAATCCCGGGTTATCGAGGATCAGATCTCCATATATGGGCTTATCTGTCGTATTGGTAAGTTGAAGGTTGAGGGTTTTTGATTCGTCAGGCAATAGATTGCCAAAGCTTAGGGTTTTACTTGAAAATTCGATGGATGCTTGCGTTGAGAATGCAAGTAATAGCAGTAAAATTGGCGTTAAAACACTCATGGGAATCTTATTATTGTTATAAAATGATTGATTTCTTTTTAATAACTATAGGCATTAGATTGTGGGCAAGTGGTTTTGAGCGTTACGCTTTATTCATTCGTTTAAAATAGGCTGATCTGTAGTGGCTGTTCTTATGTTTATAACTAAAGATTAATTAAATGAAATTTAATCTGGCCAAATAGCTATTAGAACATCAAAAAATTGATCTATGTCAATGATTGAAAATCATGGGCATGGAAAATTGCGGCTCCATCTTCTAGGAGTCCGATAGATGTCTGAGCATCCATCCTATAATTATAATGTGGTGCGCCAATTCGCCGTTATGACGGTCATTTGGGGTGTTTTAGGCATGTTGGTAGGCGTTATCATTGCCTCGCAACTCGCTTGGCCTGCTTTAAACTTTGACACTCCTTGGTTCAGTTTTGGTCGTCTGCGTCCTTTGCATACCAATCTTGTTATCTTTGCTTTCGGTGGCTGTGCTTTGATGGCAACCTCTTTATATGTTGTTCAACGAACCAGTTATGCACGATTAATCTCGGATTCCTTAGCCTCTTTTGTCTTCTGGGGATGGCAGCTCGTCATGGTATTGGCCGTTATTACCTTACCGATGGGTATGACGTCTGCAAAAGAATACGCCGAGCTTGAGTGGCCGATTGATATTTTGATTACCGTTGTTTGGGTGGCTTATGCGGTGCTTTTCTTTGGTACAATCGTGAAGCGCAAAACCAGCCATATCTATGTAGCAAACTGGTTTTTTGGTGGGTTTATTTTAACCGTTGCGGTATTGCACGTTGTGAACTCCATGGCTGTGCCTGTGACTATGGGTAAGTCGTATTCGATGTATGCAGGTACTGTCGATGCAATGATTCAGTGGTGGTATGGTCACAATGCAGTTGGGTTTTTCTTAACAGCCGGTTTCCTGGGGATTATGTATTATTTTATTCCTAAGCAGGCGGGTCGTCCGATCTATTCGTATCGTTTATCTATCGTTCACTTCTGGGCATTGATTGCCGTTTATATTTGGGCAGGTCCTCACCACTTACATTATTCTGCTTTGCCTGATTGGACTCAGTCGTTAGGTATGGCGATGTCGATTATTCTTCTTGCGCCTTCATGGGGTGGCATGATCAACGGCATGATGACCTTAAGCGGTGCTTGGGATAAGTTGCGTTCTGATCCTGTTCTTAAGTTTTTGGTTGTATCGCTTTCATTCTACGGGATGGCAACCTTTGAAGGCCCACTGATGGCAATCAAAACCGTCAATGCGTTATCACATAATACTGATTGGACTATCGGTCACGTACATTCAGGCGCATTAGGCTGGGTTGCGATGATTTCTATTGGTGCCATCTACCATATGATCCCTAAGCTATTTGATAAAGAGCAAATGTATAGCGTGCGTTTAATCAATGTGCATTTCTGGTTGGCAACAGCAGGTACTGTGATTTATATCGTGGCAATGTGGGCCAATGGTATATTCCAGCAAGGTGCAATGTGGAGTGCTTATAATGCGGATGGCACATTAACCTATAGCTTTATTGAGTCTGTTATCGCTTCTCATCCTGGGTATGTTGCGCGTGCCTTTGGTGGTTTCCTGTTCTTAATAGGTATGTTGGTGATGACCTACAACATGTTTATGACGATTTATAGCAAAGAAACGCAAAAATCCACGGCTACTGATGCGATAGGAGCTGCTTCATGAAACATGAAACGATAGAAAAAAACATTGGGTTGATGATGATTTTTATCACCCTCGTCATCAGCGTGGGTGCGTTAGTTGAGATTGTGCCTTTGTTTTTCCAGAAAGAAACCACTGAGCCGGTTAAAGGTTTGAAACCTTATACGGCACTTGAATTGGAAGGCCGTGATATCTATATCCGTGAAGGTTGCCATGTATGCCATACGCAAATGATTCGCCCGTTACGTGCAGAAACAGAGCGTTATGGTCACTATTCTGTTGCCGGTGAATTTGTTTATGAGCATCCTTTTCTTTGGGGCTCAAAGCGTACTGGGCCTGATTTGGCACGTGTCGGTGGTCGTTATTCTGATGATTGGCACAAGCTGCATTTATATGATCCACAAGCGGTTGTTGCAGGGTCTGTGATGCCAGCTTACCCATGGCTTTGGGAGCAAAAAATTGATGGCGAGAAAACCGGCAAAAAAATGGCAGCCTTGCGCTCAGTTGGTGTCCCATACACTGATGAGCAAATTGCCAAAAGCTTTGATGCAACCAATGGTCAACTAGAGATTGATGCGCTTGTTGCTTATTTGCAGCAGCTTGGCACTGTCATCAGCCATCAGAGGTAAGATCAATGCTTGAACTTGATTTAAATCTATTGCGAGCAGTATTGACCTTATTGCTGTTTATTACTTTTGTTAGCTTGTGTGTGTTGATGATTGCACGTGGCTCTAAAGGCTACGATCAGGCGGCCAACATTCCATTTAAGGAGTTTGATAATAATGACTAGTTTTTGGAGTGCTTGGATTATTGTTTTAACCCTTGGGTCGATATTTGGTTATGTTTGGCTGTTATTGGCAAACCGTAAAACCGATACTGCGCCTAATGAAGTGAAAAGCCATGTGTTTGATGGCATAGAAGAATATGATAACCCATTGCCGATGTGGTGGTTTTATCTCTTTATTGTGACCATAGTCGCAGCCCTGATTCACCTGGCTTTATATCCGGGCCTCGGCAGTTTTAAAGGGTTGTTGAATTGGACTTCAACACAACAACATGAAGAACGCGTAGCCGCTAAAGAAGCTAATTTCCAAAAGCATGTTGAAGGCTTTATGGCGATCTCACCTGAAGAGCTTTCTAAAGACTTTAAAGCCGTAAAGATGGGCGAGCGAATCTTCAAGAGTAATTGTTCGGTTTGTCATGGCAGCGATGCTCGAGGTAGTTTTGCCTTCCCTGATCTGACAGATAATGATTGGTTGTATGGCGGTGATGCAGTATCCATCAAAAAGACAATCACTGATGGGCGTATTGCCTTAATGCCATCCTGGAGTGCACAGTTAGGCGGTGATATGGATAACATGGTGACTTTTGTCCAAAATCTTTCTAGTGAAGGTATGGAAGGGCAAAAGACTAATCCTATGTACAATAAATTCCAGCAAGTTTGTTCTAGCTGCCATGGTGCTGATGCTAAAGGTATGCAATCTACAGGTGCACCTAATCTGACGGATGATATATGGTTGTATGGTGGTGAACATCATGAGGTTAAGTTGACTATTCAGAAAGGCCGAAATGGTCAAATGCCAGCACATAAAGATTTGTTGAGTGAAGAGCGCATACACTTGTTAACCGCATTTATATTGTCTCTTAATCAATCATTGGAATAAAACTGGAATTATACGGATAGAGTATGTCTAAGCACCTATGTAATTCTGACATAGGTGTTCTAATGAAATTATCGACGTTTTTTTTAATATCAATCTTTTCGTTAACAATGCTATCTGCACACTCTGGTTTCTATGAAGGTTCTGAAACTGATTCCCTAAGTGATAATGAGGGTGAATGTTGTGGGGTTCAGGAGGTTTATGACCTTCTCCAAGCTGCGCATCACTTATTCAAAGCGGATCAAGGAGATAAGAATAATCACTTGTTTACGGATGTCAGGGAGTCGGATGATAAAGATTATAATGAGATCACTGAAGCTACAAAAAAATTGTTTGAAAGCAAGGAGAAAATAGTCCATTTGATTACCTCATTATCACAGCGAGGAAATGAAGACAGCAAAGCGGATAGTTCATATATAAAGACACGAAAACAGGTAAATAGATATTTAGGGAAAAACGCACTTAATAAAGAAGATGCGAAAAAAGCGGAAAAAATTATTATATCCCTAGCCAGCTGCTTTGTCCCATCTCAGGAAGTGAAAGGATACGATAAAGGCAAACCATATTATGAAAGCTTTTTGGATCCTGGTTATGTTTTAGAAAAATGCAGTGGTTATTATCTTGCGTTGACGAACAGTGGTATCAGATTAGGTGATAAATTGCCGCAGTGGCTCCAGGAGAAAATTGCTAATGGCTATGCCTACAGCTCGGATCGTATTGAACACAGTGGTTTGGTTTCCTACGTTACCTCCTCAAGTAAAAAGGTTCCCGCTTATATTGCTTCGAGAAGCCCTTTATCTTCATCTGAATATACCTTGGGGGATGAAAAGGTATCCAGACAGGCTGAAGTTGAAGCCAGATTTTATGCAAACAACTGTGAAGCCCCTTTGTTTGCTTTCAATGTTATAAATGATTTGATTGAAAGTGCGGAAACAGGTGGTGTCAATTTTGATTTCGATGAATAATTAATCAGTAAGCCGAAGGAATATACAAATATCATGTTAGAATCCCAACATGAATAATAATATGGATAACGAAGTTAATGGCTTTTCGCTCTATGAGAAGAGAAAGGCCATCTTTCCTAAATCTGTCAGTGGTAAACGCAAGAGTGTTCGACGTTTTGTCGGATTTGCTGTTTATGGTTTGCTCTTTTTAATCCCTTGGTTACGCATTGATGGCGAGCCGCTTATCTTTATCGATATTGCAAAACGGCAATTGACCTTTTTTAATATGCTCTTTATGCCGCAGGATGTCTTTTATCTTGCGCTGTTTTTGATTCTGGCTGCGTTTGCTTTATTTTTGTTTACCACAGTGGCCGGCAGGCTTTGGTGTGGTTTTGTCTGCCCTCAAACTATTTGGACGGCGATCTTTTTATTTGTTGAAGAGAAGATTCAAGGTTCGAGCCTTCAGCGTAAGCGCGAAAATAAAAAAGAAAAGCGCTTTACGACAAGGAAGTTTTTCACGCATCTTGTTTGGTTGCTGATTGCTTTAGCAACTGCCTTAAGCTTTGTTGGTTTCTTCTATTCCATATATGATTTAATCCCTGAAATGCTGACGTTTCAGTTGCCGTTGGCCGTAGCTTTTTGGGTGGCTTTGTTTACCTGGCTTACTTATGTAGATGCTGCGTTATTACGTGAGCAGGTCTGTATTCACATGTGCCCTTACGCCAAGTTTCAATCGGTGATGTATGACGAAGATACATTGATTGTTGCTTACAATGAAGCCAACGGTGAGCCGCGAGGTTCATTAAAATCTAACACAGGTGGTGGCTGTGTTGATTGTTCGTTGTGTGTGCAGGTTTGCCCGACTGGTATTGATATTCGTGATGGGTTGCAACTCGATTGCATTAATTGTGGTCTTTGCATCGATGCCTGTGACCATGTAATGCATACTATAGGTCGAAAAAATAACTTAATCAGCTTTAGTACCCTTAATAATTTATCCGGTAAGCCCTTGACCCTGGGTTCGTTTTTGCGACCTAAAACCATCGCCTATAGTTTAATTCTTGTTATCATGACCGGGGTTTTATCCTGGAAAGTATTAAACCGGGATTTGATTGAAGCATCCATTGTGCGAGAGCGCGATCGCATGCATCGATTCAATAGTAAGGGTGAGGTCAGCAATTTTTATTTGATTAAGCTCACTAACAAAAGTGAAGTGACTAAAGATTTATCAGTGACTCTGGACTCTTTGTCACAAAAGAATGCGGGCTTTCATTTAGTCGGTAAGGCTGGTTGGCAATTGGCGCCAGGTGAAAACGTAGAAGCCCAGCTGATTGTGATGAGTGCAGAAAAAGCCGCAGGCAGCTAC
>CAKMZU010000087.1:7707-11149 GCA_929200485.1 uncultured Gammaproteobacteria bacterium
AGCGAGCTCGGTCACTTTAGAGCAGCTAGAGTCTCGCTATTTATACCCTGTTTTAAATAAGAAATAATATGACAGAACAAAAACCACTCCCTTGGTATCGCCAGTTCTGGCCTTGGTTTTTATTAACGCCACTGATTATGACGGTTTGTTTATCTACTTATATGCTTAGAGTGGCTTTTACTCAAGATCTGGCAGTCGTAAGTGACAACTATTATAAAAATGGCTTGGCTATTAACCGTTTGATGGATGATCTGGCAGTAGCCAAAACACTGGGAGTGAATGCTACAGTTGTTTTGGACGATGAAAAGTTACTGCTTACCTTGGATGCAGGTCAAGTATTGCCCGCCGATTTGTCATTGATTTTGACTTTCTCACACCCTGTGAATCGTAAAAAAGATGTGAGCCTGGATCTTCAGCCTGTTGGGAATCAGCAATTCGTTGCTAAAGTCCCAGTGCTTGATCAAGGTAAATGGTATCTCGATATTGAAAGTTCTAAATTATCCAATTTGCCCGCTTGGCGTCTAAAAAAAACGGTTTTTGCACCCTTTAAAGAAGTCACTATTCATTAATGTCTCATGTCTTCTGCTAGTTGTTTTCATTGTGAATTGCCGATCCCGGATTTGGATCAGGGGCGATTTGTATCGAAAATAGTAGGTGCAGATAAAAATTTTTGTTGTCCAGCTTGTCTGGCTGTCAGTGAAATGATTGCTGGTGCAGGCCTTGGTGATTTCTACCAGAAGCGCGAAGGCCAAAAGCGCAATGGACAGCCGAGCTTGCCAGAAGGGAATGCTCGAGATTATACGGTTTGGGATGATCCTAAGCAGCAGGCAACTTTTGTTAAAACAAACCATTCGAATGAATTAGACATATCGCTTTATATTGAAGGCATGCATTGCACAGCCTGTGCGTGGTTGATTGAGAAACACTGCGAAAATCTTGATGGCATTGTTAGCGCTCAGGTTAATTTTTCCAATCAGAAGTTAACGGTTCGCGCAGGCAACCTTATTGTCAGTGATCTCATGGCATGGGTAGCGCAAATCGGTTATCTCCCTCACCCCTATAAAAATGATCAAATCCAAAACGCTATTGCGACTGAACGGCGAAAACAACTCAAGCGAATAGGTATCACAGCGTTACTGATGATGCAGCTCGGTATGTTGGCGGCGGGCGTGTATGCGGGCGATTTTTTAGGGATTTCTGAGCATCACAGGCAGTTACTCCACGCCGCAGGCTTATTTTTCTCTTTGCCGCTTTTATATTTTAGTGCCTTGCCTTTTATTACCTCTGCGGTTGTCTCATTAAAAAATAAACAGATCAATATGGATGTGAATATTGTTATTGCCATACTGGGGCTATACGGAGGTTCGGTAGTCAGCGTTTGGCAAAGGGAAGGCGATGTGTATTTTGATTCTATTGCCATGCTGTGTTTATTTATCTTGATCGCGCGCTTTGTCGAGTTTTCTTCTCGTCACTCAATGCGGCTGACAGAAGGCTTACCTGAATTGGTGACGCGAATAAAAGAAGATAACTTGCAAACGGTGTTACGCGAGCATATTGATTTTGATGATTTAGTATTCATTAAAGAAGGCGAGATGATAGGGGTAGATGGCGTCGTTGTTGATGGCGAAAGCTCCGTTGAAGAGGCGCTGTTAACAGGTGAACCATCGCCTTTGAAAAAACAGGTTGGTGATACTGTACTTGCAGGCAGTATCAATCACGATGGTCAATTGACCGTTAAAGCCACCAAAGCTTTTGGTGAAACGCGTTTTGAGCAAATCGCTGCAATGCTTGATAACAGTGCAGGTGCCAAAGAAGGTAATAATGCTATTGCTGCCAGTTTTACCTTGGTTGTTGCATTGCTGGCTTTGGCAACATTTTTTGGTTGGCTGTTTGTTGATCCTGATCGCGCCTTTTGGGTGGCATTATCGGTGTTGGTTATCAGTTGCCCCTGTGCGTTTTCTCTAGCACTACCGACTGCACAATCGGCTGCCTTATCACAACTGAAGAAGATGGGGATTTTAGTGGCGGATAGTCAGGTACTGTTAAAAGTCCCTAACATTACTCATTGTATTTTTGATAAAACCGGCACCTTAACAGAGCCAAGGTTTTCTATTGAAAAAATGCAATTAGCCGATAGTGGTTGGTCTACGGGTGAGATTTTATCTATTGCTGCCAGTCTTGAAAAAGTTTCTCGTCATCCTTTGGCGTCGGCGTTTAATCAGCCAAATGCTGTATTGCCAGATTCATCAAAAATATTTGTTAATCAAGGTGTAGAAGGGGGGGTTAATGACGAGCGTTTTAGAATCGGTTCTAAAGCATTTTTAGCGGATTGGCTCAGCGTACCGGAGCCCCCTAAAGATGATTTGGTCTGGGTTGGACTGAGTTCTAAACAAAAATTTCTGGGTTGGTTTGGTTTAAGTTGTCAGCTAAGAGTAGATGCGCGACAAACAATTGAGGCTTTGAAGGCTTTTGGTGCGCAGTGTGAAATTCTTTCTGGCGATAATTCTTCTCAAGTTGAAAAAATAGCGAACACACTGGATGTCCCATTTATTAAAAATGCAACGTCAAAACAAAAGCAAGAGCGTATACGTATGCTTGGAAAGCAGGGGAGTACCCTGATGGTGGGTGATGGCGTTAATGACGCCTTAGCGCTTTCAAAAGCGGATATTTCTGTAACTCTTGGTGAGTCAACAGACTGGGTAAAACAGCTGAGTGATGTGGTTATTTCATCAAATAAATTATCGGGTGCTTCTGCGCTGATAGATGTCTCCACTAAATTCAAGCGTATTTACAGGCAAAATACGAGTTGGGCTTTAGCCTATAACTTTTTAGCCATTCCATTTGCAATGATGGGGCTGGTTTCACCATTGGTTGCAGCTATCGGGATGTGTGTGAGCTCGATAGTGGTTGTTTGTAACTCGACCAGATTGAACTCAAATTAATTGATTTAATAGTATGAAACTTTCTTGTGAAAATTTCTATAGGTCTGATTCAAAGTGAATGAAAGTACAAAATAATTGGTGTAATCCATCGATTGCTATTCAATTGGCGTGGCTATTTTTCCTAAGAGGGGTGAGGGGTGAGTGTCTTGCATTTTCAAAGCATTGTTTATTAATCTTTCTAGTAGGCGTGGGTATACTAAAAACATGTCAGTTACCATAGATTTTACAGGATACTTATGCGAAATAATCATATCCTGAATGTTTATTTTAGCACCTATTTCACATGCCACCTTGTCAAGTAGTTTTGTTATTGCTTCATTTTTATTTTTGAATTGAATAAGTCTATTAGTAGCCTCAGTAAGGTGCTTAGAGTCACTGAGAAGTAAATTTGATAGAAATGAATTAAATTCTTTGCAGTTTCTTTTGGCTAAAGATCTGCCGATTTTAATGTTTGCTTTAAGTTTTTCATATTCTAACTTTTTTTCTCCTTTGTCATATAT
>CAKMZU010000088.1:0-3999 GCA_929200485.1 uncultured Gammaproteobacteria bacterium
TGGGGACTGCTAGCGTAAATTTCCCTTGAGGCGCCTGATAAGCAAAGGTGAAATGATCGCCCAGCTGTTTTAGCGCAGCTTCGCTTAGGTCAGCTTGAGACGGTTCAATTTGGTCTTCAGCTGTTGCCAGGTAGGCGTGCTGCCAGTGCTTGGCCCACTTGGCTTCTAATTGAGTATCTCTGTAATCACCGCGATAGATTTCAATTTTTGAGCGATGACCGTGCGCGATTCGCTGGCAGTTGCCATCGTGCTTTTTTAAGCCGTGGGTGTAATGGTAAAACGGCGAATGAATAGCTTCATGTCGAAGGTGTATGGCAATTTCTGCTACGTTGTTTGGTAACGCATCAAGGGCAATTTTTTCAATGTATTCTTTGATTGCGGTATTGGAAATTTTTTTGGTTGGCAAAAAGCAGAATGAACTTTCAGGGCAGGATAGATGTATGCTGCCAGCCGGATAACAAAAATCGATATAGGTATTGGTGCTGTCAATTCGAGTAAGCTTGGGTGAATCGGCAGGAACAATCAGCGTGTGATCGACAGTACTGTCAATAAGCGACTTGATACGTTTTTTTATTTTGCCGAAATCCAGAATCATGCTCATTTCGTTTAAATCACCGGATAGCTCCATGTCAACTATCCAGCTGTCGGCTGTTAAACCATGTTCATCGGAGAGATAGGAGCTATCAATAACAGTGAGGTCTTTGACAAATAACTTCATGGTTTATTTGTTGGCTTCAAGCGCGAAGGCTTTAGCATAATAGGTTAAAATCGCATCTGCGCCTGCACGTTTAATGCAAAGCAGGCTTTCAAGCATAATGCCATGATCGTCCAGCCAGCCATTGGCGGCAGCGGCTTTGTGCATGGCGTATTCTCCACTGACTTGATAGACGAAGGTGGGTGCTTTAAATCGCTCTTTGGCAGCTCTGACAATATCTAAATAAGGCATGCCGGGTTTAATCATGATCATATCAGCACCTTCTTGAAGATCTAATGCAATTTCATGAAGGGCTTCTTCGGCATTGGCAGGATTCATTTGATAGGATTTTTTATCCCCTTTAGCCAGATTGCCACTACTACCGACAGCATCCCGAAATGGGCCGTAGTAGCTTGATGCATACTTGGCGCTGTAGGCCAGTATGCAGGTATTATGGAAGTTCTCGGATTCAAGGCTTTGCCTTATTGCTCCGACTCGCCCATCCATCATATCGCTTGGGGCAACAATATCAGCGCCTGCTTCTGCATGTGATAAGGCCTGCTGGACTAATACATCCGTGGTGACATCGTTAATGACATAACCTGCGTTATCAATAATGCCGTCTTGACCATGGAGCGTGAAGGGGTCAAGGGCAACATCACTGATAATGCCAAGGTCAGGAGAAGCTGACTTGATGGCTTTAATAGCGCGTTGAATTAATCCATCGGGGTTGTAGGCTTCTTTCGCTTCCAGGCATTTTTTTTCTTGAGGGGTAACAGGAAATAAAGCCACAGCAGGAATACCTAAAGAGGCCAGTAATGCGCATTCTTTAACCGCCAGATCAATGCTTAATCGTTCAATGCCTGGCATGGATGCAATACTTTGGGTTTGATTCTCCCCTTCAATAATGAATAAAGGATAAATTAAATCGTTTACTGATAGGGTATTTTCAGCCATGAGCCTGCGATGAAAATCACTTTGGCGCATTCTACGCAGGCGTGTTTCCGGAAATTGGCGTGAAAATGGATTGGTTGGCATAGCATGGACCTCAAATCTTGGAGGCATTGTAACCAATTGGAGAAAACCGGGAAAGTGAAAGCTTGTTTAAGGGTATTTGTCATCGGTGGCTTTGTACTTGTCTAGCTGATTTTAGAAGACTTGACGGTCGTGAATAGGAACTTATACGTGAAGTTAAATTCTAAGGCGAATAGAGCATTTTATATTCAGAGAATGGTATTTTATGGGTAAAGTATGTGTATGTGTTTTATTAATCACGCTTCTTTATGTCAGTGGGAAGGGCTTTTGCATAGGTGAAAGGATGCATGGAGCAGAGGGAGGTACTCCTCTTGCTGAGATGGTCAAAGGTGGTATCTTGCCTGGACAATTGGTTAAAGGGGTCAACGAATGCGTAGAACAAGCCGAAAAAAAACAGGAATATTCTGCGTGTAACCAATGTCTAAGATTAATATATATAGGTGGTCAATGTATAGAATGGAAAAGTTTTGAAGGTACGGCTTTGAATATCTGCTTTTGCAATGAAGAGTGCTTTACAGAAGCCAAGAATAAATACCCATTCTTGGATAGAGAAAAATTTCATGTTAAAAAAGCTGATCATGTCGTTGTGGGTACAGAGATTATATTAAAATGCCTTTTTTTTGGGTTTTTAGATTCCAGGGTATTTTTTGAACCAATAGAAGTTGCAAAAGATATAGATCGCGTAAAATCAAAAAAGGAAAAAAGCTTTAAAGAAAAAGCTTATTTGACTGCATTTACTTATTTATGCATCACTAAATAATTGGGCGAGCATATTTATATTAAAAGTCTGAATCTGTGTGTGGGTTTTCTGAAAAAGTAAGTTTTGGTTAGGTTGCTAATCGAATTATTTTCTGCAAAAGCTAATTTAATAATGTGGAAGTGGAAAAGCAGATTTCAATGGTACTTTGATTGACAGCCGAAGAATTTCTTAGCCGGAATTAATGGAGGTAATTGATCAATGTTGATCGTTGTTAATAGCGATTTGGCAATGTTAGTAGCCTTTGACAGTCGTTCATTATCCAGTAACCGATTGATTTGACCCTGATGAAAAATTAAATTGCTGCAACCTTGTTGCTCAGGGTTGATTGGCTCTATAAAGGCCACTTCACGATCAAGATTAAAGAAAACTTTCATCGCCCATTCTTCAAAAAGAATCGCCATTCCCTCTGCTGGGGCTAGATGTCCATACAGATCACTTATCGGGTGGCGAGAAAATTCCAAGGCCATAGATTCAATAGATGTCGATGTTAGCAGATCGGTAGGTTGTTTATGTTCAAAATGGGTTTTTGCTGCATCTTTTAATACGTTCGAAGAATTGGTAATCAGCAGTGATTCAGTGATTGATAAATCATTTTGTTTAAGCCATTGCGCCGGTGAACTGTATTGATTTCGAAACGTCAGCGCATCAGCTGGAAAAAAGTCATTGGCGTGGGCTAACTCATGAAATAAAACAGAAGCCAATGCATAAGTGGATTGATCAATCAGTGATAGTTGTTGTGAATTGAAATCAGGGACGTTGCGCCAGGTTTTATCCGTTGCTAGCTGGTCATCAAATGCTGTTTTGTCTGTGAGTAGATAGCGGCTGTAATAATGATAAGGCCAGGGACGTGGCTTTTGGCAAAAAAATAACGCGTTATGACGTTCGATTGCAGTATTTTTCTCAGCTTGGGTGAGTGCAAGGAGTTTCGGGCTAATGAAGAGAGCGCCATTTGAGGGAGAGAAAAAACCAAACTCTACCGAAGGATGAATAATCACGGCCGTAATGCTGCCAAATAATGCCAGCATGGCGTTGGGCATTTTAGCCAACAGTGTTTTGAAGTTATTTTGCATCCATGCGTCGGTCGCAATGACGCGTTCATGGATTGCGCTAATGGTTAATGGTTTGTTTTTTATAAGGAAATCTAATTCTTCAAACGAGCAACGACTTGATTCGCTGGTAGTTAACGTGCAACTGAGTATTGTATTAAAATCTTTTGCGTGCAGGTTGGTTGATTGAGAAAAGTCAGAGGGTGAAATGCCTTCGGTTAATTTTGTTCGTTTAATGCAGGCTTTATTTGTTTCTTTTAACTCTTTAAAATCAACACCTGATATATAAATTTCATCTTTTTTCTGATAAATTTTTTCAGCACGCGGCGGTGCTTCTGATTCACACGAAGCTAAGAAAAACAAGCAAAAGAAAAGTGCAATAAGTGGTTGCATTTTTTAATATTTTTTTGTTTTTTTATTAGAGTAACTTTAATTTTAGAAAAGAAAGTCTTAAACGCCATCGT
>CAKMZU010000088.1:4009-6054 GCA_929200485.1 uncultured Gammaproteobacteria bacterium
AAGTTAATATGCGTTTTTTACTGATCTATGCATCGATCGATGGCCAAACAAAAAAAATTGCTGAGCGAATAATGGCAACGATTCAGGCGGGGAAGCATGACTGTCAAATGGTATCAATCGAACATGCACCTCAAAAGATGGAAGCAGTTGATTGTCTTGTTATCGGCTCAAGAATTCGTTTTGGGCATCATGATAAGGCGGTGGCTGCATTTGTCCAAGCGCATCTTGATTGGTTAAATCAGCACCCATCGGCTTTTTATTCTGTCAGTCTGGTTGCTAGAAAGAAAGAAAAATCAACACCTGCGACGAATAGTTATTGCAGAAAATTTTTTTCCAAAACACACTGGCAACCAAAGAATGCGGCTGTTTTTGCAGGTAAATTAGATTATTCACTTTATAACTTTTGGCAAAAGCGAATCATTCGATTCATTATGTGGATGACCGATGGCCCAACGGATTTTTCTAGCAAGATTGAATATACGGATTGGGAGAAGGTTGATGAGTTTGCAAATAAACTCATCAACTAAATTGGAAGTCAGACGTTTAATAGAGGCGCAAGACTAATGGATAGGTTATCAGTAACGGCAATAAACATCGGTTGTTGTTGGGCTATAGACCCCTAAGGTTGCCGAAGTAAAGAGAATATCCCAGAGGTCTTTATGGTCTTTAATTAAGACGGTATTGTCACCTCTGTCGCAAACAAAAACAATATCAAGGGTTCTGGTTTGCAGAAATCCCCAAAATAAAAAGTGATTTGTCTTTCTCAGGTCAGGCTTAATATTGCCAATGGAGTGATCAGGCCCTTTACCTTTGAAAACATGTTTATGTGTCATGCAGCCTGATAGCAGTAATACAAAAAGAATGGGGTAGATAATGGATTTCACAAGCATCCCTTTTGCCAATTTGTGAAAAGTGTGAAACAAAAACCTTCTTTAATATATAGACTAGAGGACTCCTGCAATCAAATTTATACCCCTCTATTTACAGGGAATATGCATTGAGTAAAGTAAAAAGGCTAATATCCAGTTTATTAAAATGACGTTTTTCAGACCTTTCAGGCATTGATTTGTGAATCAATAAATTGGGATGCCCTTAAATTTCTTTTTCGGTTTTCTTGAAAACAAGTCCCTTTCGCCAAGGCATGCAGGCCAGACGGTAAACAAAGGTAATTGATAGTATTAAAATAAAGATAACAAAGGCTGTCCAGGAAACCAAAGATTGGAATTCAAATGCCTTGATGATAATGACTTGAGAGATAAGCATTAAACTATGAAGTCCAACGGATGCCATCATCATCCAACGGGTATCACCCGTGCCAATAAGCCCAGCTTCGGATACTTGAATTGCAGCATCGGCTAGCATATAGCAAATCAGCCCTATCATCATAAATCGAGAGAGTTCGAGAATTTCAACGTGGTAGGCAGAATGTGGCGGATTAAAGACCTCAATCAAAGGGTCTCTATAAAAGAAAAACAGCAACGCAAGAATAAAGCTGTATACAAATGCAATAATAAAACCTCCTTTTAAGGTTTTCTCGATCCCGCTCATATCATTTGCACCATAATGCTGACCAATCATGCTTGTTAGTGCGGCACTCAATCCCATTAACGGAATAACGGACAGCATGTCCCAATTAAAGACGATGGCTGCTGATGCTCCTTCAACCACACCGAAGGATTGGAATAGCAGAACAAATAAATTAAAGGCAGCAAACCCTAAAAACATATCGACACCTGTTGGTATGCCAAGCGTCAAATACTGTTTAAGAATAGGGCGATTAATGTGCCAGCTAGTCTTAATAGAAAACGTTTGCTGGTGCCATTTATCCAGATATAAAAAAGTGTAGAGAACTAGAGTAATGATATTGCTAATGATAGTGCCGAAAGCTGCACCAGAAATACCGAAGGCCGGTATCTCATGAAAACCAAATATCAGTACCCATGACAAAGGAACATTGATGACGACGCCCGTTAGGTCAACCACCATGACCAGAAAGGTTTTTGACGTTCCGATGAAATAGGAGGCAAAGGCTGTTCGCATCAATG
>CAKMZU010000088.1:6064-11109 GCA_929200485.1 uncultured Gammaproteobacteria bacterium
GATTTGGAGAATATTGAAATACTGTGTCTCCAGCTTAATCTCAAGTTCAGAGTGTCCCATCCAGATAAATAATAAAGGACCGGCAAATGTAATGATGATAATAAAGGGGATGCTAAATACGCACAGAAGTAGCCCTTGGGTGAGTACTTTTGGACAGGTAGCGTATTCTTTTGCGCCAAAATATTTGGCGGTTAAGGCATTGCCATAAGAAATGACACCAGTAAAGAAGGAAGAACAAAAAAACGCAGTCATCCCTCCACCTAATGATGCAGCGAGATGCACAGGACTCAGCTGTGACAAAAAGAGCCGATCGGTAAACATCATCAATGCCAAGGCCCCTTGAGATATTATCATAGGGATAGACAAGGCGATGAGTGTTTTAAAATTTTGGAAAGGCCTCTCTTGCATAGGGTTATCTTATATAAAAATAGGTAATAAGTCGCAAAAATAAGCCGTTTTTTGTGGGGCGCATGTTATGTGTTGATAGAGAAATTAAAAATCTTCTTTTTTATTAGCGTGCAATCAACGCACATTTTTCATTTTCGTACTGATTGATCAATAAGCCTTTTGTTACAACCGGTGGCAGATTAGTACGTGCAATAAGGTACTGTTCAGAAAGTGTATGGTGCTGGCAGTCTTTAGGTGCGAGGGATAAGAATGCACCAAGAAAAGCATTGTCTCTCTTTTCATTAATGAATTGTGTTAGTAAAAGAAAGAACGTTTCCTGAAATTCTGTGCGTGCTGATGATTGTTGTAAGGGGAAAAGATGATTAAAGATAGCCTTAATTTCTGACAATGAATACGGCGTGTCTCTTTTAATCGCGTCTTCCAGCAGTTGTTGTTTAAGTTGTTTGTTTGGTAAGGCGGCCATGGCGGCAAGTGCCGATTTATGTCCGCGTTGTGATTTATCGCGCTGTTTCTCATTATCGATCAGTGTTTTTGCTTTTGGGTAACCTGCCTCGCTTAGGCCAACAATCAAACCCCATCGCATATCCTGATCGACATTGAAGTCAGCAATAGGGTGTTTGTCCCCTAATAGCGTTACTAGTTGGTTGGCATATTCAGGCGAGGAAATTAACTTAGTGAGTGCGTTGAAGTAATAATATTGGTTATCACTATTCGCTGGGGCTGTTTTCAGCTGCTGCCATAGTAGAGTAAACAAATTTTTAGATAACTGTTCGTATTCTTTAGGCCCTTTTTCTTTCGTGTATTCAATCAGGCTACCTCTGCCATAAACACCGGTAAACCAATTAAGAATAATTCTTACCACCAGTGGGTTTTGTTCGTTTGCCAACATGTTTAATCCAAGTTGAACCATCTGTTCCAAAGAAAGATGCTGGTCTCTGAGCATTTCCCAAAAGGTATGCCAAAGCTGTAATCTGGCTAGTGGCTGGTTGATTTTATCAAGATTCTGTAGGCAATATTCCAGTGTTTTTTTACCCAGTTTCACCTTAAAATAACCATAGTTAAGGTAGTTTGGAAATATTCCATCAAAGCATGCTAAACCTTCAGCATCCTCAATGTTAGTGACTGCACCATGGACTTTAATTTTCTTCGGAGAGAGGATAGTACTAGCCTGGCCTTGCGGTTCAATTGATCCAATTAAAAACTCATGTTGCCTCAAGGTTGGATGACTCAAACTCGCTTTTTGGTGAAATGTAAGCGATGTTATTTTGTCGTCTTCACACAAGCAATCAACAATTAATCGATTAACCCCCGCTGTTTTTAACCACTGCTCAGACCAGGCTTTTAAGTCTATTTTGGCGGCCTCGCTTAAATGTTTAAGATAATTATCGAGGGTTGTATTTTTTTCAGCGTACTGGGTAAAGTAGGATTTTATTCCAGATCTGAAGGCATCTTCACCGATAATAAAATATAACTGTTTTAATACTGCTGCCCCTTTACCATAGCTGATGCCATCGAAAATGGTTCTAGCAACTAATGTGTCTTCAACTTCTGATTGAATGGGGTGTGTTGTGGGCAACTGATCTGCCCAATAAGCCCAGGCTTTTCTGGCAAAGCCGAAGGCACGTACATCTTGCTTGTAGCTTTTATCGTGTTCTAGAGCAAACGCGGCCATAAAATCAGCAAAACTTTCATTTAACCAAAGATCATTCCACCAGTTCATTGTAACGAGGTTTCCAAACCACATATGTGCCATCTCGTGAAGAATGGTCATATAACGACCTATAAAGAAGGCTCGAGTCTCTTTACCTCGAGAAATGAACATCTCGTTAAAAGTCACCGCTCCAACATTCTCCATTGCCCCTTGTGCCAGGTCGGGGACAAGCAACTGATCATATTTTTGGTATGGATATCTCACACCAAAAAAACCTTCATAAAAATCTAATCCAAATCGAGTCATTTCAAACCAGTTAAGGGCGTCAACATACTTGGCTACCGATTTTCTAACATAGAGTTTAAGTGGGTATCTAAAATTGGCATCTTCAAACACTTTGTAATCACCGGCGTGCAGAGAAAATAAATACGTACTGAATATGCTGCTAGTTGGAAATACCCAATGGTTCTTTTCATTTTCAATTGGCGTGACCTTGGTTTCTTTTGTGCTGCTGATGACATGCCAGGCACTATCAGCAATGACCTCTAAACGATAACTGGCTTTAAGATTAGGTTGGTCGAAACATGGAAAAAAATAATTTGCTGCAAATGGTTCACTATTTGTGTAGAAATAGACTTGCTGGTCGACGGGATCTAAAAAACGATAAAGTCCATAGCCTGTTTTGCTGTACTCGTGCTCGTATTCAATATCGATACGGTTTTTTCCTGGGTTTAGATGGATGGTTTTAATGGTGATCTGGTTGCCATCGTAGTGGTATTTTATGGATTGATTATTCAAGGTGATGTTTAAAATTTTCCCCTTATGAAAATCAATCATTAAGGTTTCTCCTTGACCAGAATAATCGAACTTAATGACATTTTTACCATAAAAAGACTCTTGGTTTTTTGTTAGATCAAAAAAGAGCGTGTATTCAGTGTTGGCGACTTGCTGTTTGCGAAGCTCAGCTTCTTTTTGGGTTAATTTAGCGGGGGTAATGACATTAGCTTCATCTATCTGTTTGTCTTTGCAGGCTGAAATACTAAGGTATAACGGGATAAATATCACAAACAACTTGGCGATAAAAGACATCGTTTAAAGCATCCCATACTTATCAATTAAAAATAGGGTTGAGCGCGAAAATCAATGAAACTTAACAGTTATAGGCGAATAGTTACTCTTGGGTTCTCACCAAAGATTTTCGGCTTAATGAGTCATCAACTTTATTAGGGCAGAATCAGTGCCGAAAGTTTCAAGTTTTTATAAATATGAACTTTATAAGGTGTTTGATTTCAACATAGATATTTACTGGATGGGATAATCTTAATGCGTTTGTATTGTTGTTTTGTAAGATGCTATTGGTTGTTTTTGTTGGTGATATTAAATGTTAATGCAGATGACAAGGTAAGCCTTGAAGATTTTGATTTTTTATTAAAGATAGGTGCTCTGGATCGTTTTATATTTGTACCTAAACATCAAGGAGGGTTTGATTGGAGAAATAGTAAGGAGCGAGATGAAAGTAAAGAAAGTGGTTTGTATGTTATTGACACATACTCTTATCGAATATCTTCCTCAAAAGATAAAATTATTCTAGACAAAAAAATTGATTCAAATGCGATCGAACTCCATTTGAGTCGCTCCCCTAAAAATGTAGAAAAAAAGGGTTCGATCTCTATAACATGCTATCCCAGTGTAAAATTGGATGAGGAAGGGCTGATAAATCAACTCAGCCGCGTCTTTACATGGAGTAAGTCGGCACGATCAAAGGATGAGCATGGATGCAGCAGGGCAGACTTTGCTAGAGAATTATTAATCGAGAATTTAAAATCGGTTTCAGCAGATATCTATGTTGAAGATAAAGTTGTAATGTGTTTAAACCGGATAAAAAAAAATCAAATCAATACCATGATGGATATAATGAAAATAAGAGAAATGTTTAAACAATATTCTTCATTCAATGGAAGTGTTACTAATAAATAGCCTCTTGCGTTTCAACACTGAATTTATCAGAGTTAATAGATAAAAAAATAATTGTTTTTTGTATTTGATGATTGTTATTTAGATTAACTGATTTTTAATCCGTAGTTGAGTTCTCGAATCCTGCCGTTTTTTTTCTTCGTGAGGGTCAGCAATAGGATTGGCATTAACCAACATTTTTGTATAGTTGTGTTGAGGGGCTGTGAAGACCGTATTGGAAGGCCCCATTTCAACGATTTTCCCTTTTTGCATGACCGCTACCGTGTCCGAAATAAGGCGTACCATAGATAGATCATGAGCAATAAAAAGTAAGGTTAAAGAAAACTCTGACTTTAATTCCAGTAGTAAATTGATAATTTGTGCTTGAACAGAAACATCTAATGCTGAAATAGGCTCATCACAAACAATAAATTTAGGCGAAAGAATTAATGCTCTGGCAATACCAATGCGTTGACGCTGGCCACCTGAAAACTCATGAGGGTATCGATTCAAGTGATTGACGGACAACCCCACTTTTTCTATCCAATAATGGATGGTTTCTTTTTCTTTATGACGCGGTTTATTCGCGATTAACTGCAGAGGCTCTTTTAAACTTTCTTTGATGGTCATACTTGGATTTAATGAGCCATAAGGATCTTGAAAGATCATTTGCATGTGTTTGGCATGGGCTTTAAAGTCGTTAAGTTTGTATTTGTTTGGCAGATATCGCCCACGATATTTTACCCAGCCTTGTGTTTTATCTATCAGCCCTAAAACGGCCTTTCCCAAGGTTGATTTACCTGAACCACTTTCGCCGACAAGACCTAACACTTCACCTTTGTTGATGTTGAGGGATACGCCATCTACAGCGCGAATGGTTGAGCTGTGATTCACAGGAAAGTGAACGCTAAGATCATTAATTTCAATGACGGGTGGTTTCATTGTGCTTCCCTGTAGTCAGTTTTTATTGACTCCGGACAGCTAGGGTCATGAATCCAGCAGTCGGCAGTATGTCCATGTGTCAGCGCATAAC
>CAKMZU010000089.1:0-3128 GCA_929200485.1 uncultured Gammaproteobacteria bacterium
CAGTACTAATTCAATCGACAATGACTCAACTTCTTTCAGGCAAGCGTCTTGAGTTGAATTTGTATTCTCTAATTGCTCAAAAAACGCCTGCCATTGCGTTTCATAGTCGGTAAATGCAGTAATTGGATCATTGTAACGAAAGTGATCATCGGCCAAGTTAGCAAGATTAAGAAAATGGCAAAATGCCTTTACGACTTGATAAGCTTCTTTATTTTCCAACCCACATAATAAATTGATCAATGCTTCTTTGGCATCCGCTTCATTCCTTCGTGAATCTTTGGCTAACTGCCTGATGAGTTCCACCTGATTGAAGATAGAATCCCCTTCGCATTCTCGGATAATATCCCCTAGCATTCGCCCCAGCATCGCTACGGATTGATGGAGTTTTGTTTCTTCTGGCATCTAAACAGCCTCCAGATAAAGTCTTTTCATTTGATGCAACTTCCTTAAGAAATATCCATGCCACTTGCTAAATTTATTTTGAAATTAACGCTTAAACATCAATCGAATGGCAAAATCCATTAGCTATCATCATGACAAAATCATTATGAATAAACTAACGCATATTAGATACTTCATTATTATTTCACTCCTTTTTTGTCTTGCGAATATTAAGGCGGATGGCCTTTCTGATAGAATCCTTGGTGATCAAATTGCAAAAGAAAGACAGACTGCAGAGCGCACGAAAAAGTCACTTAGCCGATATAAAACAGCGACCGTTTTATTATCCATTGCCTGTGGAGTCTTATTTATCGGTGGAGTATCTGCTACCACACACTATATAAATGAACGAGATAAAAACGAAGAGGCAAATCAACGAAGGAACGTCACTTAAATTTAACTAATTATTTAAGGCAAATTATTTGGTAGTTATTAATGACTACCAAATATCGCTCTCACTTTAACAATGCTCCCTTAAAGCGGGCCTTTAGCAATAAAAACTGCCCCTATTCCTGTTTTCACCTCCTGGATTGTTTGTTGATGCATCTGCGTCTGAGCTTGCATAGAAGCAGCCTGAACCAGCAGTTGATGCTGCTGCGACAATGAGGGCTGACTAACAGGTATTATCTCTTGAGTTACTGAGACACTAGCCGTTTTATCGCTTTGTCCATCCTTATCATTCAACCCAGAAACACTTCCTGACTGATTGAGTTGACTCTTCGCTCGATATGAATCCAACAGGGTTTTGCCATCCTGCTGTTTAAGTGTATCCAAAGAGCCCGGGACATTACGATCAATACCGGGTAATTTTTCCAGAGAATTTACATCGTAAGTGACTAATCGAAATCGCCTGAAATAAATCGACTTGTAAAAATCTTTTACATGAATCACAAGGGAATTATCCAACGCTTGTTTAAATTCCGTTTCATCTAAATCTGTACTTGAAAACGCGTCATAATCGCCAGATAAAATAATCTGAAGATCATCCCCTACCCGTTGATAAATCGCATCATCAATATCATAAGGCACCATAATTTTCTTACTGCGCTGCTGTTCAAGCGAGCCTTCGGTATCCGCTGGAACAAGATAGGTTTTCAGGCCTTTACTGCCCGGCAGAAACAGCACATGATCCACACCAAGACCAGGTTCAATCACATCATTACCCAGGGTTGAAACGATAAGATCATTACCTTCTTCGCCTTTCAAAATATCCATACCAATGGAATCAATAAGCAAATCGCTGCCTTTACCCCCTAAGAGAATGTCACCTTTATTGGCTGGATCAAAAATACTGGTTTCATTGGAGTCCTCTGATACCGCTCTCGCTTGAAGTCGATCATCGCCTTCCATACCCAATATAGTCGTCCGTGTGGTCGGCGTCCCAACAAGCTTCTTAAGATAACCATCTTCATCAGGGCGATCATCATCACGATCCGTTCCCTTAATGAGACCAGGGCCCAAATAAGGTTTATTCGTTTCACTGATCAGCACTTCATAATGGATATCGTTGATATCATTTAAAAATAGATGTCGATAACGCTCACTAACAAAGAAGCGTTCAAACACGACATCTTTGACTTTAATATCATTGTTACTCTTATCTCTGATGATCAAATCATCATCGGATTTGACTAATTGAATATCCGCATGGTGTAAGTTTATTCTGACAATATCGTTCGCATACTCAGTACCGCCTGAAGGGTCAAAGTTGTTGATCCGAGTGACCCCGGCGAGCTCCGGTTTTTCGTCCGCAGTGATGACATAGTAGTCTTCGCCATTCCTTCCAACGAGATAATCATTTCCTTTACCTGCGGCAAACAAATCATTGGATAATGTGCCATGAATTTCATCATTGTAATCACTGGATCGTGCCTGCAACGTCGCATAAGCAGGAATTTTCACATCCCTAACGACGCGCTTAACGGTCTCGCCATCACTACCCATCTCAACGACTTGTAATTTTTTATAATACAAATCCTGAATCACATGAATTTTACCCTCACTACTCGCCAGATCTGAGGCATAGGTAATATCACGGCTGGCATCATAAGATAATTTAATGTTGTAATGGAAGTTCTTTGAAATGCCTTTTTCACCATCAAAAATAAAAGAAAATCCATCACGGGTGGTAAAATTCAATTTAACAATGTCTGCTTCATTCTCCAAAATATCTTCGAGTATCAAATAAGAGTTCGTATCATTGCCATTGTCTATATGTAAAGCGAGATCACTCGGAGACTCCTCTAAAGTGGTCAGCCCTATCACTTGATCTAAGTCTGATGAAAGAATAATCGAGTTATCCCCTTCGGTATCTTTAATATGGGAAATACTCGTATTATCGAGTTTTTTCATCATATATCGATCATCACCGGGCCCACCATAGGCTTTAGTAAAGGTATTTAATATCAATAAATCATCGCCACCATTACCTTCCAGGATATCGCTATTATCCGCAGACAGTGCACCAACGCCATCCAATACGTTAAAACGATCCGAGCCAATGATATGATCACCTAAGTAACCATGCCCAGTACCATGCTCAATATGCCTTAAACGAGCGATTTCCTTAGTGTCATCTCGCATTTTGACATAGCCTGAGGTTTCATCGAGATTTATCTCAAGCCCTTTGATTTTGCCAGATTGAACATCATTCCCGTCAAAATATGGCACATTCCCTATAAAATAAT
>CAKMZU010000089.1:3138-4414 GCA_929200485.1 uncultured Gammaproteobacteria bacterium
TTGACGAAAAGCCGTTGATGTCAGTTCAATACCACCATGAAGCTGAGAGGGAATCTCAGGCACCTTTGTCGTATTGAGAATAAATTTATCATCTTTACTCCCGCCTTTATACTCTTTGAGTCCTTCGCCAATATAAAAGTGATTTGAGCGATTTTGCATACCTTTTGCTTCGTCATCACCATCACCAAGCTCAATCGCAAGAATGCCATCTTCACCGTTAATCGCATCAGGGCCTAAGACATATCGAATAATTTCACTATTAGAATGGTGGACATAAATCGCATTGTCATGATCACGCCCAATAAAGTGAGAGCTTTTGGACTTAATATTAAAATATAACCAGTCTTGGTCTCCCTCACCCAATGAAATAGTTCTCTTAGGATATTTAAACCAATCTTCTTCGGAGGGCAGGTATTTAAATGTCCCATCACCTTGTGAAATAAAACTGTTAAACGAACCATCCTCTTTAATAAAGAGGACATCATCCTTGTTATCATTGGTTATATCAGCAACTACTTTTAAATAACTTTCGGTGAAGCTGTTCGAGTATTCCTTGCTATTATGACTTCCCTGAATCGCTTCCTGACCTGCACGCGATCCTGTTGTCATAATAAGCCCTTCAGGGCTTAATCCGAGTAGGTCGGCACAGCCATCACCATTAAAATCACCCGACAGTAAGTTATCCGCCTTCCAATCTTTTGATTTAAACCGTTCAAATCGGTCTTGATCGACTAAAGAGAACTCGGGTACAAAATTATTTAATTCGCTGGTACTTAGCGCCAATAAGAGCCGTTCATCCTGACTGCCTAAAATATCGTCTTTGCGATCACAGTTAAAATCACCAATGATTCTCGGTTCATCCTCTTGTGAATTGAAACCGGTTGCTTTTGTAAATAATGAGTGACTGATTTTATCTGGCTCAGATTGCGACTTGTCTAACTCATCTTTATTTGGGTCTGGAAACTTCAACAAACTCAACCCACCAAAGCCCAAATGTTTATTCACCGAATCCGATGGTACAGAAACCAACCGACGATTAATTAATACCTCTACATGACCATTCTGAAAGCCAATAATGTCATCATAGCCATCACCATTAAAATCACCTACCAAACGGGGGTGCTCGTTTTGGTTATTGTAATTACCTCGATAGGTTGAAAAGCCTTGATAAAGATGTTCCCAGTTATTAAAAAATCCAGCAGTATTCAAATTGACATGAAGTCCCCTATCCATAAAGCGAACAATATCGCTTTGACCATCGCCATCAAAATCACCG